>WRMK01000005.1 GCA_009777155.1 Oscillospiraceae bacterium | reverse complement strand
AATTGGAAATCTCCGAGAGAGGTTTTGAACGCTTTTCTTATATCGGGTGAAGTTTTTTGAAAAAATTTGTAACATATCATTGACAAACGTACAAATTCGCCATTTTTTCGGCAATGGCATTATAGCAAGTTGGAAATTGCATAATCGAGAACGCGAAGTCCTCAATTACGCTCGCCGCCGAAGTCGGCAGACATCAGCTCCGACGCGGCCATAGTAGCTTGACAAAATATAGCAATCCCGCTAAAAAATCGCCCGATAGACGAGCGCGAAAGCTTTGATTTATGCGGTTTTGTGCACGGATTTCGGTGTCAATTTCAAGCGGAATTGCTATGTAGTCGGTCAGTTTAAGAATGGTTGAAGAATTTGCGCGGATTTTTGTCGTCACACTGAAGGCCGGCGCAGTGCGCTATTTTCCGTAATGCTTTATACATTGCGGAAATTTTTAACGCAGTACGGCGACAAAAAGACCGCAAAGTTTGTGCATATTGCACAATAGACTTATCCGCGACCCTCGTTCGCGGCATCTCTGCGGCGGATTCCCGTGGATTTTTCCACATCATACGCGCATTGAATCTCCTTGTAATATACAAATAGGCGATTGCGAAGCTCACGGACGCGCATCGCTTGCGAAGCAATGCTGCGCCCCTACATATGGCGATTTAGTTTAGTCGTTCGCCTGCATATTCTAGGGACGGGCATTGCCCGTCCGCTAAACGACGAGTTTCGCAATCGTCCAATATACAAAAAAGCGCATTGCGAAAGCCCTCGTGCGGCGAAAAAACTCGCTCGAAAACCCACTCGCTCAAAGGTTCACGGATATACCTATTGTGCAATATGCCGAATTTAGAACCCGTCTCAATAGGAAACGTGCCGGATAAGCGGCACGTTTCCTATTGAGACGGGTTCTTAGAGCGTGAAAATTTACAGCTTGTGACAATACAAATTTTCTCACCCCCTGCTCGACTTCCTCAACCGCCATTCCCCCCCAACCACCCAAAAACATTACCCCCCGTCCCAAAACATTGGTATAAATTAAAATACGTTACCCACCGTGACTAACGCCCGCAAAAATTATATAGCAAATATAACCAAAAACACAACGCCCGTCACCCGAAAATCTCACATAAACGTAAAATTTTCAAAATTAACAAAAAATTATAAGAAAATTAATAAAAAATTTCAAAATAGGTATAGTATTTTACGCAAGGATATGTTATGATTAACATATAAGCGTATAAAAAACGGACGTGAGAAATTCAAAAATCCTCGGAAGGAGGGTCTTGTTATGGACGAACACAACAATTTCAGTCAATCGGGGCAACCGGAACAGCCGATGGCGCGGGTTCCCGTGAATGGCGGGGTTTTTGTTGAGGTGACTGAAGATAAGCTTCACGCCTACCTCTATATTACCGAGGAGCGCGACGGCGGCGAGCCTGTGACGAGCGATGACATAAATCGCGTGTTGGAAGTTGACCATCTCTTGTCAGATGTGGACTATGACGCGGCTAATCAGCTGTTGGCGGACAAGAAATACAACAAGAAAGTCTGTGTGGCAAAAGGCTACCTGCCCACACACGGCACAGACGGAACGATAAACTACCTCTTTGACCCCAGCAATACATTAGTACCAAAAAAAGGCAGCACGGGCGAGGTCGATTACAAGGATTTAGGCTTGGTGCGAAACATAACAAAGGGCGAGATTATCGCCGAGATTACCCAGCCCACAACAGGGGAAGAAGGGCAGAATGTCTACGGTCAGCCGCTCATGCCCGTTGCGGGTAAGCCCGTGAGATACATCGTAGGCACAGGCACCGAGCTAACCGAGACCGAGACCGAGATAATCGCGGCGGTCAGCGGCAATTTGACCTGGGCGAAAGACCGTTTCACGGTCAGCGAGACCCTCGTAATCCCCGAAAACGTCGATGTCTCAACCGGTAACATTGACTTTATCGGAAACGTCGTCGTAAAAGGCAACGTAGCGGAGAATTTCTCGGTAAAGTCCAAACTAAGCGTGAGTGTAAACGGCACGGTGACGAACGCGACGGTCATTGCGGGCGGCGATGTTATGATTGCACTCGGCAGCGTTAATTCCGATATTATCGCACAAGGCACGGTCAAGCTCGGCTTTTGCGAGAGTTCGCGAATCGAGTGCAAGAGAGACTTCATCAGCCAGTCGGTAATCGGCGGCGAGGTCTTTTGCGCGGGTGAGTTCAATGCAACGGGCGGCAGGGGCGTCGTCTTCGGCGGCAAATACACCGCACTTTCGGGCTTCAACGCGAATATTATCGGCACAGAAAACTACACCAAAACACAGATTACACTCGGCAACAGTGCGGTTCTAAGCGAGGAAAAGGTCGATATAACCGACAAAATCAAAGACCTTGAAGACCGCACAAAGAAACTGCTGCAAGTCGCCGAAGTGTTGAATACACAGAAAAAAAGCCAAGGTCAGCTCTCGGCCGACCGCGAGGCCATGCTCACGACTGCAATCCGCTCAAGGTTCACCTTCCAACGCGAGGTGAAACAGCTGAACAAGCGGCTCGAGGAAATCGAGTCGGAGCTTGAGAGCGCGGGCGACCAATCCGTAATCGTCCACAAGCACCTCTGGCCCGGGGTCGTAATCCGCGTCGGAACGGAATTACTGATAGTTGACCGCCACATGACGTCGGTGCTGATAGGCAAAGACCAAGAGGGCGTATTGTCCTATCTGCCATACAAAAAACCCTGATGAATACACCGATTCACGACTTTCTGACCAAATACAGCGCGGAGAATTTCACCCGTTGCCACACCCCCGGCACGAAAGGCAGACTTGCGGTTGATTCCTCCCACGATATAACCGAAATCAGCGGTGCCGCCAGTCTTTATGAGGATACAAACGTAGGCATAATCGCCCAAAGCGAGGCCACAGCCGCCGAAATTTTCGGAGCAAGTAAAACCCTCTACTCCTGTACCGGGAGCACCACGGCGATTCAAACCATGCTGGCGTTAGTAAAAAGCGGCAATCCCGGCGGCAATTCAAGAATCGCGGCGTTCAGGTACGCACACCGAAGTTTCGCGTCAACGGCGGCACTCTTGGGCCTTGAAGTCGATTGGATTTACCCCGATAAGTTCGTGAGCGCGGCGGTCTCCCCCGAAAGCATTAAAGCGGCGATAAAGCCCGACACAGCGGCGGTATTCCTCAACAGCCTCGACTACTACGGCGGTTCTTGTAATATTGCAAAAGCCGCGGAAATTTGCACAGCACACAAGATTCCGCTCTTGGTTGACAATGCACAAGGGGCGTACCTCTGCCTCACCGACAAGCACCCGATGAACCTTGGCGCGGCGATGTCCGCAGACAGCGCGCATAAAACCCTGCCCGCGCTGACCGGCGCGGCGTACTTACATATAAACGACAGCCAATTTACCGAGAATTCAAAGCCCCTAATGGCACTGTTCGGCACGTCCAGCCCGTCCTATCTGATATTGGAGAGCTTGGATTTATGCAACAGGCATATCGCGGAGTTGAAGTTAAGACCGGTTGCGGCCTTTGAGTTAGTTGCAGACTTAAAGCGGGAGTTGTCGGCGATAGGTTTTAGTCTAATGCAGAGCGACTTACTAAGGATTACGGTAAATGCGCGGGACAGCGGTTACAGCGGCGTTGAGTTGGCGGGATTACTGCGCCAAAACAAAGTCGAGTGCGAGTACGCCGACGAAAACTGCACGGTTCTGCTGTTCTCAACAGTAACCGACGAGCGCGACACACGCGCCGTCAAGGCGGCGTTTGCGGCGATTAAGCCGAGAAATTCTCTGCCCCCGATTACCTACCCCGTGCTGAACCCAAAACCCGCAACAAGCATAAGGCAATCGGTATTTTCAAAGGCAGTCTCTTGCGATATTGCAAGTGCAGTTGGTGCAATCTGCGCCGAAATAATCGCGCCGTGTCCACCCGGAATCCCGCTGATTATGCCGGGTGAAATCATCGGCAGGGACGAAGCCGAGTTGCTAAAGAGTTTCGGCGTCCGGAAAATTCGTGTAATAACCTAACAATAAAATAAGATACTATATGTTAGAGAGGTACAAAATGAAAAAAGTAAACAAATATCTACTATTAACAATGATGCTCGGGCTTTTACTGCCCTTGTTGGCGGCGTGCGGGAGCTCAAGCGGTCTGGGCGGCGTCGGCGATGCGATTTATCGTGGTGAGGAGGAAGACCCCTACCCGCGTTATGCGCGAGTTACTTATATCTACAGCGGCTCGGTTGCGGACGGCACCGACCCTATGGTGAACATTTTTGAACTCGGCAGGAAAGAGACCGAGCGAACCCTCGGTATCGAAACGAATTACATCGAAAACGTACTTGTACAGGAGTTTCAAGACGCGGTGGACATTGCAATCGCAAGCGGCAGTAACATGATAGTCGCCGCGGACAGCCGATTCAGCGGGGCGGCGGTTTTGGCGGCACGTAATAATATTAATACTAAATTCGTCAGCTTCGGGGCGAGTGATAACTCCTATAACTTGGCATCGGTTCAGCCGTTGTTGTATCAAGCGGCCTATGTAAACGGGTTCACTGCCGCGTTTAACACCAAGAGCAGTAAAATTGGCATAGTTGCCGACCCCGCGATGTACAACGTCTACGGAATCATCAACGCCTTCTCGCTCGGTGTGCGAGACCTGCCTAACTCGCGGATTGACATGTATCTGAACTGGGCGCGCTCGGCAAATATCAGCGATACTCAAAATGCAATCAACGACTTGGTTGAGCAGGGTTGTGACATAGTTTTAGTTTACCAACTAAACGATTTCGGTATCAGAAAATGCAACGAACTGGGCCTCACCGTCGTCGGATTCGCCTACAACATGCCCGAACTCGCCCCCGACACCTACCTCACCGGCATGTACCTCAACCTCAACACCTTCCTGATTGACAAGAGCCGCGGCATTATGTACGATACTTTCTCGGGCGATTTAACGCGGGGCGGCTTGAAACATCAGCAGGTGCGATTAGTTATGCTGAACGAGAGCTTGGCGGTCGATGGTACAAAAGAATTGACCGACGCCATGATGGATTACGTCTCTGAAGATTTAGCACCTGTTTTCGGCGGCGAAATCCGCGACACGAATGACTATGTGCGGGTTCGCAACGGCGAATACATGATAACCGACCAAATTTACAGGATAGACTGGCTCGTGAACACCATCGTGAGACAGCAGAATTTCTCGACACAGTATATCGAGGAGGATTTGGTTCACTCGGATTTGATTGTGAAGTCGTAGGTTATCGCAAGCTCGCAAAACCCATGCGTGGGGGCGACAGGGTGGTAGGGGTCGGCAGACGAACAGCCGCCAGCCCGCCGCACAAGCCGCTTAACCCCCACTCCCTCGACATGAAACTTATCCCCTTCCCGACTTATGGGCTTGCTGTTGTTGAAAATTTACTCTCGCATATGGGTTTTTGCTACTTGAAAAGTCTTGAGGACGAGAAAGTTAAATTTTAACAATCGAAAAAGCGGGGCGTGCGGCTGTTCGTCTGCCGACCCCTACCACCCTGTCGCCCCCCACCCTTGAAAACCCCACAAAAAAACCACGGGCGAACGCAGTTCGCCCCTACGTTGATAAAAAATGCAAACAACCGCAAAACCCGCGGTCGGGCATGATTTTCATGCCCGACGGGGCGTTGGAAGCCCGACCCTACAGCAAAAATTTTCAACCGCAGAAAAATATCCCCGCATGTAGGGGCGAACTGCGTTCGCCCGCAACCACGAATCCCCTGCAACCGCAAGACCCCCACACTCCTACCGCCCCCCTAAACTCCACAACCGCAAAAACCCCACCCCCACAACAGAAAAACCCCCACGGAGTATCATATGCGAGACATAAAATCAGAATTTATTGAAATTTACAACGAGAATATTTCGCGCCCCGGCGCGGATAAGCTGTTGGAGTATCTGAAAGGCAGTGATTTTTTCACCGCCCCCGCAAGCACCCGCTATCACGGGGCTTACGAGGGCGGCTTGGCGATTCACAGCGTCAATGTCTGGCATTGCCTTGCGGATTATCTTGCGCGTGAAAGAATAAAAAGCGTCTACAAGCTTGAATATTCCGAGGAGAGCGCGGCGATTGTCGCACTTTTGCACGATGTTTGCAAGATTGATGTCTACAAAAAAAGCACCCGAAACGTCAAGAACGAGCAGAGCGGGCAGTGGGAAAAGGTGCCGTGCTATAATTTTGAGGATAATCTGCCGTATGGGCATGGCGAGAAGTCGGTCTACATGGTTAGCGGGTTTATGCGGCTGACACGCGAGGAGGCGATGGCGATTCGCTGGCACATGGGGTTTTCGGGGATTGAGGATAAGAATACGATTGGGAATGCCTTGGAGAAGTACCCGCTTGCTTTCGCGTTGACTGTGGCGGATATGGAGGCGACGTATTTCATTGAGGGAGGTTGATTATGCCTACACTAAGCGTTTTTTACGGGATTATAATTTCTATGTATCGTGAGGTGGGCGGCAAGCACCATATCCCCCACTTTCACGCCGAATACCAAGGTCAAGAAGTCGCCGTTACCTTTGACGGCGAAGTCCTTGAGGGCAGTATCCCGAAAAAGAAGTTGAAACTGATTACCGCATGGGCAGAAATCCACAAGGAAGACCTTGAAGCCAATTGGAAATTATTAAGCGAGGGTCGAAAATATTTTAGGATTGACCCTTTAAGATAAGGAGACCGGAAATAATATGCTACAACCCGGAGTTGTCAATGTTAACCCTTTGCCCGATTACAAAGTCATTGTGTCGTTTGACACGGGCGAAACAAAAATTTTCGACGTCGCGCCGTATATCAGCGGCGACTGGTTCGGGCAATTGAGGGACGAAGAATTTTTCAAGGCGGTTCATGTTGAAGGAAGCACGATTGCGTGGTCGGACGGGCAGGACATCGCCCCGCATGAGCTTTATGAATTGTCGGTTCCATACCAAGTGTAGAAAGTATAGCAAGTATAGAAAGTGTAACGAAAAATGAGTAGAATAGTAAGAGCCCTATCCCGCGATGGCGGCGTGCTTTGCGCTGTTGCCGATACGCGGGATATTGTAAATGAAATCCACCGTATACACAAAACAACCCCCGTTGCAAGCGCGGCCCTCGGGCGGGCGGCGACTGCGGGGGCAATTATGGGCGGGTTCATGAAGAACGAGCGCGACCTGCTCACCCTGCGGATTGACGGCGGCGGCAAGGCGGGCATTATCACCGTCACCGCCGACTACAGGGGCAATGTGCGATGCTGTGCGGGGAATTACAACGTCGATTTGCCGCTAAACCTTAAAGGCAAATTGGACGTTGCGGGGTACGTCGGGGCTTCGGGCGTTCTGGGGGTAATCCGCGATACCGGCTTGAAAACACCGCACACGGCGCAAGTGCCGCTTGTGTCGGGCGAAATTGCCGAGGATATAACCGCGTATTACGCCATCAGCGAGCAGATTCCGACGGTCTGCGGGTTGGGCGTGTTGGTGGACCGCGATTGGAGCATAAAAGCCGCGGGTGGATACTTGTTGCAGCTTTTGCCGCCTGTTGACGAAAGTAAAATCGCGCTCATCGAAAACAACATCAAAACTATGCAGAGCGTGACCGAAATGTTCGAGGCGGGCATGACTGCCGAAGCCATTGCACTGCGGGGTTTGGCGGGCATGGACGGCGAAATTTTGGACGAGTGGGAAATCGCCTACAAGTGCGACTGCTCAACCGAGCGGACTCGGCAGTTGCTTGTAAGTCTCGGCGAGGACGAGCTTCGGAGCATGGCGGAGTCGGGCGAGGAAATCGAGGTCTGCTGTCACTTTTGTGACAAGAAGTATTATTTTGAGGCACAGGAGATTATAAAGTTTGAAAATAATTAAGGAAGACCTGTCCCATGCCGCAATCTTCATTGAAGTTTGTGCAAGCGTGGGCGGCATGGTATTGAAATTATGCAAATAAGTTACGAGCAAATTAAGCAAAATCCCGACATTCAAGAGTATATAAACCACGCCGACAAATCGCTTGAAACGCGGGGTTACACCGAGCACTCGAACGCCCACGCCGAGCTTTGTGCCGACACTGCTTGCGGCATTTTGCAGGCTTTGGGGTACGCCGAGACCGAGTGCAGATTGGCGCAGATTTCGGGGTATCTGCACGATATTGGCAACTGCATAAATCGCAGTAACCATGCTCATACGGGCGCGCTTTTGGCGCAAAATCTGCTCGCTCAATTAGGCATGCCCGCGAGTGAAATCGCGTTAATCATGTCGGCAATCGGCCACCACGACGAACTGACCGCCGTGCCTGTGAACCCGGTCGCCGCCGCCGTAATCTTGGCCGACAAGATGGACGTGCGGCGGTCGCGTGTGCGATTTCGCAAGAGTAGAAAAAATAACGCCGAGCCTGTAATCAACGATATTCACGACAGGGTCAATTACGCTTGTGTACAGGCGCGGCACTATTTTTCGGACGACAAAACCGAGCTGTTTTTGGATTTAATTATCGACGAAAAAATCAGCCCGGTTATTGAATACTTTGAAATTTTTCTGCAACGAATGTCGCTCTGCCGGTTGTCGGCGGAGGCGCTGGGGGTAAGGTTTCGGTTGGTTATTAATAATGGGAGGATTGTTTGAGGGGGGGTGTGGGGGTGAATGTTTGTTGGATAACAGTATTACTTGGATATTTTGACAAATTCTAATAAAGAGGGAACTGTATTGTTGACAGAATTACCGGGTTTAACTGTAAGTGGTTTTCATTGAAAAACCCCGACACAATTATACCCGGCAATGTAATTGATGAACCCTTAGCAGATTTACATGAAAAGGCGGTAGCTTATCGCAAAAATTGTTGGAATAAAAACAGACAAGAAATCAATAAATACGAGAGAATAAGCTACACTTTTGGCGGTTGTGGCAGTAACCCTTCTGAAATCATTAAGACATATAGCAATTTTACTTTTAATTTACTACGCAATCCAAGCGCAAAACCGCATAGGTTATAGCTTTTACGCTTGTCTATCGAGTAATTAATAAGTAAAATTGCTATATAAAAGGATGCATGATTACGAAAAACTATCCGAACAAAATATACCCGTCCTGCAATGTGTATAAAAATTATAAGAAGACGTGTTCTTCTATCCGGAGCAAATCCTCATATTGGGGATTTGCTCTTTATGTAAGCATCAAATTGACAATTGCGCAGGCAACGAAGATGATGCTAAAGCGATTCTTCATACTTTAAAATCTTTTTGAAGAAATTTCAATAGATGCGGACAACCAGCATCTAATATGCTATAATAAGAACATGGAAAACAAAACAAAGAAAGATAGTCCGTCATGCAATGTACCGGATGCTCAAATGAGAAATGGTAAAAACAGGTCAAGGACACAAACTATGCTTTGTCGCCACTGCAAAAAATCGTATACTTTTGAGCCGAAGAGCCGAAGAAAAACGCTTACGATGAGGAAACGCGGGCGTTGGCTTTGAAAATTTATTATGCGGGTGCAAGTGGAATCGGCGTGGGAAAGACCTTGGGCATAAGCAAGGCAAATGTGTATAATTGGATTAAAAAAACATCTGAAACTCTGCCGGCTGCAATTTACTGCACCGATGGTTGGAGTGGGTGTGTTGATGTGATTTATCCCGGAAAATACGTTCGCAATATTCGCGATAAAAGCAACATTTTTACCGTGGAAAGTGTGAACGCCGATTTACTATATATCCTTTTGCTCGCTCGTCGAAGTCGCTGTTTTGCTCGAAAAATTGAAACTTTGCGAGCGGTAATCGAAGTTTTTGTTGATGCTTATAACAAATTTTGCGAAGCGAAAATGAAATTTAGGCGAAACCGCGACATAAAATCGCGCGAATTGCCGTTTTCGGTGTTGGATTTTTTGTAGTTAATGCGTTTTGCCACAGCCCAACAAAATTGCGCTGTAAAAGTGATAGGCAGGTAGTAAGTGTCGAAACACTTACTACCTGCTCATGGACTGCCGTCCCCGAGACCCCTGCTTTTCACCGCATTCGCGGTGTCTTTGTTTTCTAATAATATCAGAAAACAAAATTAGAATTGATTGCCCTATAGTAAATTAACTTAAAAAACACCAAAACCTCTCGCCACAAAACCCATACAGTAAGGCTTTTGCGCCGATTTGTTTTGTGTTTTTATTAAGTTAATTTACTATAAAACCCGTTCAAAAGGTCGCATAGTAAATTCAGTTGAGAACCACTAAAATATCTCGGCACAAAACCGCATAAGCAATAGTTTTTGCGCCGATTTATTTTGTGCTTTTTTCAACTGAATTTACTACACCCTTTGAACCCCCCATACAAAAAATATTAGAATCAGGAGGAATTATTTTATGTCAAATCGTAAACGCAAACACTCATTTTCCATTCTTCTTTCAGATGAAGAATACACGCTGTGGCTCAAAAAGCAAGGCGCAAGCGGACTTTCCAAGACAGATTGCTTTGTTAAATTGCTGAGTAATTCTGTTATAAAGATGTACAGTTTTGGTGAAAAACTAAAATTTACGGGTCTCGACAAGATTAGAAAAACATGATATACTCTAATCGAGGTCAAGACTATGAAAAACAAGTATATTTACCGTTCAAAAATTTCAGAGGCGAAATTCAGAGAGATATTACGCTTGTTTTTGCTTGATTTAACGGCAACACAAGTCGCAAAAATAACTCACATCAGCCGTAATTCTATCAATATTATTTTTGCAAAAATAAGAAACAGAATTTTTGAAATAAGCATAAATTCTTCTCCTATTGAGCCTGAAAAAGAAGAATTTGAGGCCGATGAAAGTTATTTCGGACCTCGCCGTGTTCACGGAAAACGAGGTCGAGGCGCTGGGTCAAAAACAATAGTTTTTGGGATTTATAAAAGAGACTGAAAAGTTTACACGGAAATTGTCCCGGACGTGAAAAGTGCGACTCTATCAGCGATTATCAGGGGTCGTGACAACATTGAAAGTGCGATTCACACCGATGGTTGGCGTGGCTACAACGGTTTGGTTGACCTCGGTTTTAAAAAACATTTTCGCGTTTTTCATGGCGAAAATGAGTCTTCAAAAGGCGATGGGCGACACGTTAACGGCATCGAAAGTTTTTGGGGTTATGCGAAACATCAGCTTGTTAAATTTAAGGGAATTCCGAAAGACAAATTTGTTTTTTATCTCAAAGAAACCGAGTTTCGATTTAATAATCGCGGGCATGATTTATATCAATTTTTATTGAAAGATTTTAGGGATAATCCTCTCTAATCTTGTCGAGAGCCAAATTTATTTATAAAGAACTCCGCAAAATCGGTGTAAACTTGAATCAAATCGCGCCGCACTTGCCAACAGCGGCAGATTGCCTGAATCAGAGCGGGAAATATGGAATATGCGAGAGAAATATAACAGCGTGATGTTGTCAATTAAAGATTTTCTTGACAAGCCGCTACTCAACGCAAAAATTTCAGAGGAAGCGAGCTGATGGCTTTCAGAAATGTAAATGTCGCCTACACGCATTGCAAATCGGTCGGGCAGTTGAAGTCGGCAGAAAAGTATATGCTCGGCAAAAAACCGGATCAAATCAGGGACGGGGTTGTGAAAACAACACCCGAACTGTATACCGCACTCGGTTGCAGTCGTGATAATTTTGCAAATAATATCCTTGTTACTCGTAAGCTGAACGGTAAAAGCTATTCAAGATTGAAAGAAAAGGATATACTCACGCACAAGATGTCAATTTCGTTTCACCCCGATGATAATTGTAAGTTAAATTATAGACTTGCTTTTGAAATTGCTAAAGAATTTGCGGAGCATTTTATACACTCGAAAGGCCATGAAGTTTTATTTGCGGTCTGCACCGACATCGCGCATATACACGCTATTTTCTTATAAGCAACTGTAACATTGACACCGGAAAATCCTATCAGTGAAACCAAAAAGACCTGCACGAAATGTCAAGTTATATCGGTAAACGGTGCCGAATTTTGACATATTTTATGAGCGATACAGAAAGCCGATTGAAGCAGTTGAGCGAGCAACAGTTAGGGACATTGAACCTCCAAAAAAGGTACGAAGCAAGGGTGCAAGATGATATTGAAAGGGTTTATGACAAGACCTATTATGTGCTTCAACAAAGGCAACAAGAGGTTTTTGCCGAGTGCGAAAAGCACATTGGCGAAAAGGGTTTCAAGTTGGAACAGAAAATTGACAAGGCGAGTGCAAAATTAAATCAAGCTACCAAAAAAGCCGAGGAAGCAGTTAGCGAAATCAAAGTTTTCTGTGACAAATTGTGCAGTATTAACAGCCTGCGTGACTTGATGTACTACGCCGCTCCTGCGGCGGTTTTGATGAATTTGCTCTTTAGAATAATTCAGCATTTTTCGTAATAAAAACAGCGTTATTATTTTCAAAAATATTCAAAATCGTAGGCGTTTCCTATTGACAAGTATAAAAAATACGCTTTAATTTCTTTAATAGGAGTGTACCGTAAAATCTATAATATTATTTGAAAAGAGGTGAACCAAATGGCAAACATCGAAAAATGAAACCATAAAATTTGCCGAGTATACAGAAAAATGGCTGAAAGACTATGCCGAAATGCACCTACGCCCCACAACTCTATGCGGCTACAAGTTAAAATTGAAACGTATTGTTGAAACTTTTGGTCACATGAAGATGTGTGATATAAAACCTCATCATTTGACAGAATTTTATAAAACTTTATCAGATGGCGGCCGTCGCGACAGACGAGATTTAACAAAATTAAGCGGCACAACAGTTTTGCAATATCATCGCATTTTATCCTCGCTGTTCTCAACCGCTGTACAATGGCAGATATTATTTGCAAACCCCTGTGAACGTGTCAAGCCTCCCAAAATGGAACAGGTAGAAGCAAAATATCTTGACGAAATTCAAGCCGCCGAGTTACTCAAAGCCCTTGAAGATGAGCCTTTGCAATATCAAGTGAAGATACAGATGTTGTTATTCGGTGGAATGATAAGATGAGAATTGCTCGGATTGTCGTGGGATGATATAGATTTCAAACGAAATCTTATTCACATCACAAAATCATCTCTCTACACTGCCGAAAAAGGAGTTTTTGAAGACACAACAAAAACTAAATCAAGCAACCGAGCAATCAAAGTGTCCGCCGGATTAATGCAACAACTCGCCGACTACAAAGCTTAGCAGGACAACCGCGCAGAAGAATGTGGCACATATTGGCATAAAAGCGGTTGATTATTCACTAAAGACAGGGGTGAACCAATGTTCCCCGACACCCTTTCAAGTTGGTTCAAGGATTTCCTAAAACGAAAAAATCTTCCGCAAATCCCTTTGAAAGGTCTTCGTCACTCCAACGCTTCTATAATGATAGCGGGCGGGATAAATATCAAAATCGTTAGCTCAAGATTAGGGCACAGCAATGTTTCGGTTACAGGAAATATCTACACACATCAGATTAAATCGGCAGACGAAGCGGCGGCTGACATTCTCGAAAACGTCCTAACTCTATCAACAAACATCAAAAGCTAAATCAAGAGCGGATAAGGTTTCGCAGAGCCTATCCGCAAATAATTTACCCCGCGAGTTCCTCAAAAGTTCCCCAAAAAAACAAATTCCACTCCAAAAACTAAAAACATCAGGGTCTGCGAAATCTCGCAAACCCTGATTGTTTCTATCCTGCCGCCGGACGGACTTGAACCGTCACGGTATTGCTACCGAGGGATTTTAAGTCCCTTGTGTCTGCCGATTCCACCACGGCGGCATGGCGCCAATATCCGCTAAAAATACCGACACAAACCATTATACCACAAAAATAACGGCTTGTCAACATCTTTTTGAAAAAAATTCGACGAATCGGAGCGCGTTGACACTATCCGATTTGTGCAGATTTTGAGCGAATTTTCCGCAATGCTTTGTACATTGCGGAAAATTTTAACACAGTATTGCAAAAAAATTTAACACAGAACTGCGAAAAATTTTAACACAACATCGCGAAAAATTTTAACACAGAACTGCGAAAAATTTTAACCCAACATTACAAAAAACTATCCAAAACATCTACAACAAGCAACAGTGTCACACGCCCAAATCTCACGCCAAACAAAACTCCGCGACCGCATAAGTCACGCCCTCATTGAAAAGCCTAACCGCAATTTTCCCCTCGCCGACACACCTCTCGGCGCGAACAATATCGCCGAGAGACGCGGGCGTTTTGTACTCGATTCGCACCTGTTTTATTTCGCAATTTGTCGGATTTAATTGCGGCAAAAACTCCTGTGCAATATCAATAAATCTCGCGTTGTTGACGTGACGATTCGCGTCGATGTGATAATTTCTAATTTGAAATGTACCGCAAAATTCCGGGGTTTTTTCGTTGTCAATTTTAATTTTTCGCGGCAAATATTCCATGTCAATTTTCGGCTCGATTGGAATTTGCGCGAGTATTTCCGCAGGAATTTTTAAGGGGCGTGAAGTTTTCAAATCCACGAACGCACCAACGGAATTGGCTTTAACACAAAGCTCGCCGGCCTCGCTGTAGATGAGATTATTCCTGCCGCCATAAGTGTTTTTGCACTCGTGGGTGAAGGTTTTTATGGTAAGTTCTTCGCCGTATTCGGGCAACTTGACAATGTCAAGTTGCCGCGAAACTACGAACATTCCCACCTTTTCATTCATGAAATAATCCCACAAATATGTCATCTCGTGAAAATGAAAATCGGTGTTGTCTTGTATAAAATCAAACAGCGCGGAAAGCCGAATTTTGCCGTCTGCATCAAGGCTTGAAAAGCCTACTTTACATTTACTAACAAACATATTTATTTGTCCCAAGTGTACATTTTACGCAGCTCCGCGCCGACTTTTTCGAGCTGGTGTTCCTGCTCCATTCTTCTCACGGCGTTGAAATGCGGCCTGCCCATTTTGTTTTCCATAATCCAGTTTCGCGCGAAAGTTCCGTCTTGAATTTCCCGCAAAACTTTCTTCATTTCCTTCTTAGTTTTATCGGTGATAATCCGCTTGCCGACTTCATAATCGCCAAATTCAGCCGTGTCGGAAATTGAATATCTCATGTTGCTGAACCCGCCCCTGTAAATCATGTCAACTATCAATTTCATCTCATGTACACACTCGAAATAGGCATTTTCGGGGTCATAACCCGCCTCAACCAACGTCTCAAAACCAACTTTCATAAGCTCGGTTACACCGCCGCAAAGCACGGCTTGTTCGCCAAATAAATCGGTCTCGGTCTCCTGTTTGAAAGTTGTCAAAAGTACACCTGCGCGCGCTCCGCCGACTCCCGCCGCATACGCTAAAGCCGTTTGCAGAGCGGCTCCGCTTGCATCTTGATGAATTGCCGCGAGACACGGCACACCCTTGCCGGCCTCGTATTCGTAACGCACAGTGTGGCCGGGGCCCTTCGGCGCAATCATGATTACGTCGATGTCTTCGGGCGGAATAATTTGCCCGTAATGGACATTAAAACCATGCGCGAACGCGAGAGTTTTTCCTTTTGCGAGATTCGGCGCGATACTTTCGCGGTACAAATCGGCTTGCTTTTCATCGTTAATTAAAATCATGATGAGGTCGGCTTTTTTCGCCGCGTCCGCCGCCGTGAAGACTTCAAATCCCGCAGATTCTGCGTTTTTCCAAGATTTACTGCCCTCGTAAAGCCCGATGATTACCTTCACGCCGCTGTCTTTCAAGTTCAGCGCGTGCGCGTGACCCTGACTGCCGTAGCCGATTATCGCGACCGTTTTGTCCTTCAAAAGTGATAAGTTGCAGTCTTTTTCGTAGTAGATTTTTGCCATTTTAATTCTCCTTTTTATTAAATAAATTTTGTGTAAACTTTACATTTTTTATTACAACGCCCCCGCACCTTTTTGCAGTGCCACAACCCCGGTTCGCACTGTTTCTTTGATTCCGTACGGCTTGAGCAACTCCTCGAAAACCGTGATTTTAGCGTCGTTTGCAGACAATTCAAGTGTCATTGTGTCCAAAGAAACGTCGGAAATTTTCGCACCGCTGAGTTCTGCAATTGCAATTAATTCGGGGCGTTGCATGTTTGTGCAGTTGACTTTTACTAACATTAATTCACGCGCCAAAAGCTTGTCCGCGGGGAGCGAGCGCACTTTAATAACGTCAATTAATTTGTTAAGTTGCTTCTCAATTTGGTCCAAAGTATACTCCGAACCCTCAGCAACAATCGTCATTCGCGAGATTTTTTCATCGTCGGTAACACCGACCGCGAGGCTGTGAATATTGTACCCGCGCCTCGCGAAAAGCCCTGAAATACGGGCCAAAACGCCAGCATTATTTTCAACTAAAATAGAAATTGTGTGCTTCATAATTTTTTATTCCCCCTCAAGATAATTCACTTCATCACTTAATTTGAACACTTTTCTGATTTCATTTTTGCCATGTTTCCAAGTCATAATTTTCCCCGAATCGGGGTATACAGCCGCTTCCGGAGCGGATAAATCCACAGTGTCAACATCGAGATAAACGAGCGGCGCATTTGAAGTATTAATCAACATATGCGCGCCATTTTGATTCGCGGGCATGACAATTACGTCGCCCTCCGAAACGATTTTCTCACCGTCGGGCGTTTTCAGAGTACCGCTACCGCTAATAATGTAGAAAACTTCCTCGCTGCCCAAGTGATAATGATACGGGTAGTTCGCCTTCCCCGGTTGGAGTGTGTAAAAGCAGACACAGAGCTTGCCCGCGCCGGTTGTAAATGGGTTGGCAACCGCACTTTTTTGATACTCAAAAGAGCGTTTGTGTGCCTTTGCGGGTTCAAAAAACTCGTTAAGATTTGCGGTCGCAAACTCGGCACTTTTCACATTAGATATGATTAATTCTTGCATTTTTCCACCTCAAAAATTTTCTTTAAGTATATTCTACCATAGATTTTTCGATTTGTCAAGTAAAAATTTCGCCATTCGCACAAAAAATTCCTGTGCGTATGATTGAACACGTCTGCAATTCCGCACCCGTAAAGGCTTCAAACCCGCTTAAAACCTGCAACGGATTGAGGTTCACGCCGCTCCCCGCAGGCAAGCGCAGAATAATTTTATTTTTTTCAAGTTCCTCTAATTCAATCAATGGTTTTATGTCAAGTTGCGCTTGTCCTTTTTTGGTCTTTTTGGTTATAATTATCTCATCTTGCTCTAAATATTCATTAAATTTTTCACTGTCACTTAATAAGATTTCGTAACGCGCTTTTTGTATTTCAACGGGCTTGTGAATCGGCTCTGCGGCTTTAATTACCTGCAAGTCTTGACTTAACGATGCTCCGAGTTTTGTGCATATTTCTTGCGGCGAAATGTCTGCAATTAACTTGACATCAAACGACTCAGAGACGCTCTCAATTCCGAGCGAAAGTGGCAGTGCAAATGTCAAGTAGATGTGCGGATTGAAGCCCTCAGTCTCCCACACAGGGAGCTTTGCGCGCTTCAACGCGCGTTGCATTGTGCGTTGCAAATCGAGGTGGGAGATGTACTTTGCGCGGTCTTTTTTCATGAAAAATATACGCATATTTTTACTCAAGACGAGCACCTCCCAAGCACCGCGAAACGCCGCAACCGGCGCACTTTTCGCGGCATGACGGCGTCGTAATTCCGGCGTGCGCTTTTCTGTTTTCTTCAATTAAAAAGTCCCTGTCAACTAAAAAATCGAGCATTCCCCAAGGCGGGATTTCGGCGTAATCTCGCCTGCGATTTGCATAAAATGACATGTCAAGTTGACAATCCGCAAAGGCCTTTTCCCAGTTAGAAAAGTTGAAATATTCTTCCCAACCATCAAGGTAAGAACCGTTTTTATAAGCGTTCAAAATTACCTGTCCGAGCCGCCTGTCGCCCCGCGCTAAAGCCGCTTCTAAAAGCGATTCGTCATAACTTGACCAACTGATACTTAC
Organism: Oscillospiraceae bacterium; assembly: GCA_009777155.1. Lineage (GTDB taxonomy): Bacteria > Bacillota > Clostridia > Oscillospirales > Ruminococcaceae > Ruminiclostridium_E. The sequence continues at coordinate 16,649 of WRMK01000005.1, read as the reverse complement.
CTTTTTATTTTTGAGCTCGGAAAGCAGTAATTTCCTGCGCCGAATGACTTCATTTTTGTCAAGTTGCGGCTCAAATTGAAAAGGCGTAAATGGTTTTGGAATGAAAGTTGACAAGCTCACGGAAATTGAAATTTGCTTGCCTTTTTGGCGATTTGGCGTGTTATAGTAGAGTTCGATAATTTTGTCAACTAATTGTTTTATACCTAAAATATCTTCATCAGTTTCACCGGGAAGCCCAAGCATAAAATACAACTTGACACTTGTATAACCCCCTTCAAATGCGACTTTGCAGCCTTTCATAATCTCATCTTCTGTAATATTTTTGTTGATAATATCACGCAACTTTGCAGTGCCCGCTTCCGGCGCGAAAGTCAGTCCGCTTTTACGGACACTCTTAATTTTTTGCAAAATATCATCACTGAAACTGTCAATTCTCATAGAAGGAAGCGACAAATTTATGTTTTTAGGGTTACAATAATTTGTCAATTTCGTCAGAAGTAATTCAATTTCGCTATAGTCGCCCGTACTTAGCGACGATAGCGAAACCTCGTCGTATCCTGTGTTTTCACAGAGCGCGACTGCGTTTTCCAAATTCTTCTCAGCACTTTTTTCGCGGAACGGGCGATAAATAAATCCCGCTTGACAAAACCTGCACCCGCGAATACAACCCCGTAGTATTTCAATAACAGCACGGTCATGCACAATATCGCAAAAAGGTACAACAAATTCATCAGGAAAAAGCACATCATTGATGTTGTTAATTAGACACTTTTTTACAGTTTCGGGGGCGTTTTTAAGTGCAATAATTTTGTCAATTTCACCGCTTTTTTTGTATGTAATATTATACAAAGACGGCACGTATACACCCTTTATTTGTGCGGCTTTTTCGAGAAATACCGACTTAATAAAACCTTCACTTTTGCACGCTTTATAAAGCTGCAAAATTTCAAGTATAACTTCCTCACCTTCACCTATTACAAACATATCAAAAAAATCAGCAATCGGCTCCGGATTACAAGCGCAAGGCCCACCACCAATTACAATCGGGTCGGTGTCATTTCTATCACTTGCCAACAACTCTAAACCCGCCAAATCCAGCATGGCGAGTAGGTTTGTATAGGTTAGTTCGTATTGCAAAGTAAATCCGATAAAATCAAAGTTGCGAATCGCTTCCAAACTTTCTAAACCATAAAGCAATATCTCATTTTTACGCATCGCATCCGCCATATCGGGCAACGGCATAAAAACTCGTTCGCAACAAAAATTATCATCACTATTTATAATATTGTAAAGAATTTTCATGCCTAAATGCGACATGCCAATTTCGTAGGTATCAGGGAAGCAAAACGCAAAGCGCAAAGCCCCGTTTTTCTTGATAACAGAGCCATATTCCCCACCTATATAGCGAGCGGGTTTTTGTACATTTTTCAAAATATTTTCTAACTTTTCTTTGTACACTTGCTTTAAAATTCCTTTGCAAATTAATGGTTAGTTTTAACAACAATATCAGTGAAAATTATATAAATTACGACCAATAAAACCGAGATATTTACATTAAAAAATGTTATAATATAAATTGAAAGAATAATAACAAAAAAGACAGTGATTTTATCTTTAATTTTTATAATGAAATTCGCTACTTTCATCGGCACAAATACAACTAAAACTTTCTCGAAAATACGCCCACCATCGAAATATTTCAGCGGAAGTAAATTAAACACGCCTATTATTAAATTTAGAACAGCAAATATTTTTAGTGTATAGTTTCCTTGAAAAAGGTAGTATAAAACAGCAAAAACAATCAAATTTAACAAGCTTCCGGACATCAAAATTATTAACGGCGTTTCGGCATTTTTTTCATATCCCATTTTGATTCCGCCGCCATAAAATGTCAGCGAAAAAAGGCTCTTTTTTTTAATAGCCAATGCAAAAACATGCCCAATTTCATGAATTATACAAGCCGCAATACTCAAAAATCCTATTCCGGTATCATCAAAGTAAAAAAATAATGCAATTGCTGTAAAAAATGTGAAGTCTATTATTAGTTTTTTATTCGAGTAAAAATGAAGTACAATCATAATAAAAGCTGATTCAGAGCGAGTTTTTCTGTTATCCAAGAATTAAATACCGCGTATATTTCCGGTGTAATAATCTTCATAAAAATTAATGCAAAAACTATTAACATTGATGTGACAATTCGATATAAAATAATGCTTTTTTCTGCCTTTTTAGACGGATTTTTTGAGTCAATTTTGTCATTTTGGGGAAATATTGGAGGTATTTCCTGTATAATATTTGCAACTGAATTTCCATTAATTTTTTCCATAATTCTCTCCTTAAATTTATATTAAACGCTCGTCCATAAATTATATGAGAGAAATCTGAAAATCATAACATATCATTTTCACTATTGTGAAATTGTTTCAAATTTCCTGCTTTTTTTGCCCTTTCGTTCAAAACTTCCTCGACTTCTTCCCACGATAAACCCGCTTCTGCACACAAAACAACGATGTGAAAAATCAAGTCGGCGATTTCGTTTTTCAATTCCAATGTGTCTTGATTTTTCGCGGCAATTATCATTTCTGCGGACTCTTCACCGCATTTTTTGAGAATTTTGTCAAGTCCTTTTTCAAACAAATAACCCGTGTAAGAATTAGGCGCAGGGCTATTTCTGCGCTCGCAAACCAACTCGTAAAGATTACTTAAAACGCTCATTTTAATTTACCCTCCTAACTTTCTAAAAAAACAAGTTTTGTTGCCCGTATGGCACGCAACCCCGCGCTGTTCAACTTTAATCAGCAAGGTGTCACTATCGCAATCGACAAAAATTTCTTTAACTTTTTGTGTGTTGCCGGAAGTCGCGCCTTTATTCCAAAGTTCACTTCTCGAGCGGCTCCAAAACCACGTATAACCGCTCTCCATGGTCTTTTGCAAGCTTTGCAAATTCATATAAGCAAGCATCAAAACTTCACTTGTTTCCGCACATTGTACAATTGCCGGTATCAATTCTGACTTCTCAAAAAGTTCACTTATGTTCATTTTTCCCTCCTAAAAATTAAAATGTATCTGGTCAACCACACACAAATCTTTGAATCCAATTTTGCGATAAATCCCGCAAGAAATAGGGTTTGCGGCATCTGCAAAAAGGAAGCAAAACTTATTTCCGCGCTCCAACAAATTTTGCGACAATTCCGCAACAACCGAGGTCGCATAACCATTTCCGCGGTAATGCGGCGGCGTATAAACGAAACCAATTCCTGCGCCATTTTCGGTGTTGCGATGATTAACACAGCAAGCAACCGGATGCTGATTTTCCCAGATATAATGCGTGTTTTTGCCGATTCTTTGATTAATTTTGTGAAATCTTTTTTGTAAAGTACTCAAATTTAGTTTACAATCTTCTTCAAAAGCACGCTCCCAATAAGGCATATAAAACAAGTCATTTTCATTCAATTCTCGACAAAAACCGGGGGATTTTTTCACATCAAAAACCTCATCTAATTGCATAATATTCATCGACACATGCAGATGAAAGTTGTCGTTTTCTGCATAATTTTGCGAAAATCTGTGCGCTAAATTCTGCTGGGCCAAAACTCCCGGAACTTTAATTTTTAATGATTTTAACTCATCAGATAACAACTTCACAGCAGTGTCATTAGGTATGTTTTTCGTCTCAAAAAGCACGATATTATACGGCGGCGTACATGCCGCGGTTAGCATAACAGAGCCATTTTCGTCCTGTATAGTTGCTAAAATCCAACTCGAGGAATCACTATTATTTTCGTTCTTAATAAAACTTATCGGCAGGTTATTTTGCACCTCGTTTTCGAGCAGAATTTCAAGCGTATCCGAAGCAAAATGCTTCAAATCGTTGTAAAGTGTAAACTTCATTTTATACCTCTACTCCACCGTGATGTTATTTTTTCTCAAATGTTCCTTTACTTGACAAACTGTAAGTTCGCCAAAGTGAAAAACAGAAGCCGCTAAAGCCGCAGTAGCACCGGTTTTGGTGAACACTTCAGAAAAATGTTCAAGCCTTCCGCAACCTCCACTCGCAATCACCGGAATCTTCACAACTTGACAAACTGCGTTCAGCATTTTGAGGTCATAACCCTGTTTAACACCGTCCGCATCAATAGAATTTAGACAAATTTCACCCGCGCCCAAATCCTCAATTTGCTTGGCCCAGCCAAATAGATCCCAACCCGTTTCGAGCGTCCCGCCGTTTGCGGTAACTGTAAAATTTCCGGATTTCGTTCGCTTTGCATCAATCCCGACAACTACTTTTTCACTACCGAATTTCTCAGCAACTTGACAAATCAACTGCGGTTTTTTTACAGCGTATGAATTCACAGAAACCTTGTCTGCGCCTGCATTTAACACACTTTCAAAATCCTTAATTGAACCAATTCCGCCGGCAACACAAAAAGGTACATTTATATTTTCCGACACCTTTTTTACAAGCTCAAGCATAACAGTTCTATTTTCATTTGAAGCAGAAATATCATACATCACGAGCTCATCAGCACCTTGCAAAACATAACTTTTGGCGAGTTCAACAGGGTCCCCGACGTCTTTAATATCTTGAAACTTTACACCTTTTACCACTTTTCCGTCCCGAATATCAAGACAAGGAATTATTTTTTTAATGTTATTATTTATCATTTTGCCACCTCAACAGCCTCTCTTAAATCTAATGTTCCGCTATAAATTGACTTGCCACAAATCGCGCCGTAGACGTCATTTTCATGGAGTTTTTTTATATCATCAATCGTTTTTATCCCCCCACTTGCAATAACTTTTGCGCCATAAACGTTAACTTTTTTTTGTAATAAATATGTCATCTCAAAATTCGGTCCCGTTAACATTCCGTCTTTTGCAATATCGGTGAAAACGTAGTATTTAACGCCATTTTCGCACATCTGCAAAGCCAAATCAATGTAATTAATTCCACTGTTTTCAAGCCAACCTTCAGTAGCAACTATACCATTTCGCGCATCAATTCCGACCGCGATTTTGTCGCCAAATATTCTCACCGCATCCTTTACAATTTCGGGATTTTTCACAGCCGCAGAGCCGATTATTACACGCGAAATGTTATTTTCAAAGCACTGTTTAATATCGTCAAGTGTACGAATTCCACCCCCCGTTTGGACTTTCAACTTCGTATTTTTAGCAACATCAAAAATTATATCTTGATTCTTCCTTTTTGCATCTTTCGCGCCGTCTAAATCAATCATGTGAATCCACTCTACACCGCTGTTTGCGAATGTTTCCGCAGTTTCCAAATAGTCATCGGAAACTCTATGTGCGGTGTCATAATCGCCTTGAAAAAGCCGCACACATTCACCGTTTTTCAAATCAATTGCAGGAAATATTTTCATTATAAAACACCTTTCGTAGTAGCAATTTTTCCGTCTTTTTTCGGCACTACAGCTTGCTTTAAAGCATACGCCAACGCCTTAAACATTGCTTCATTTTTGTGATGGTCATTTTCACCGTAAAGGGCAGAAATGTGTAAAGTTATACCTGCATTAAACGCAAAAGCCTGCATAAATTCTTTGGTTAAACAGTTGTCAAAATCGCCGGTTTTTTCAAGTTCAAACTTAGCATTATAAACTAAAAATGGCCGATTACAAATGTCAAGGCTACAGACCCCAATCGCGTCATCCATGGGAATTGAAGCGTGACCGAAACGTGTAATTTTTGTGTCACTAAGTGCGTTTTTCAATGCAGTTCCAAGCACAATTCCCACGTCCTCAACCGTGTGATGTGCGTCAACTTCCAAATCGCCAACACATTTTACAGCAAGATTAACCCCGCAATGTACAGCAAAAGCAGTTAACATATGGTCGAAAAAACCAATGCCTGTGCTGATTTCCGCGATTCCATCTCCATCAATTTCAAGCGAAACAAATATTTCAGTTTCGTTCGTTTTTCTTTTAATTTCCGCTTTTCTCATACATTTCTCCTTTGAATTTTTCCAATTCACTGATTAACTTTTTATTCTCATCATCAGTCCCTGTACATATGCGTAAATACTCGCCAAAACAGCGCACAGCGATGCTTTTTTCCAACAGAAATTGATATATTTTTTCTGCATTTTTTGTCTTTATAAAAACAAAATTAGTAGAAGTATCAAATATTTTTTCAAACATTTTCAAGTTGGTTAAATCAGCATAAAGCCGCGCTGTAGCCGCCTTTATCTTCGCAATCGAATTGTGATAATTCTCACTATCAGAAAGAATAATTTTTCCAATTTCCTGTGTAATTACATTAACATTAAACGGTGATTTTACAGTTTTCAACACATCAATAATTGTCAAGTTCGCAACCGCAAAACCAAGGCGAATCCCCGCAAGCGCAACCGATTTTGAGCAAGTGCGTAACACTATCAAGTTGCTATAATTTTCCACATCACTCAGTAAACTTTCACGCTCGTCCCAAAAATCAATATAGGCCTCATCAACGACCACAAGCGCGTTTACGCCCTCTATAAGTCTTCTCAAATCAGCTTTTTTCACAGCAAGCGAAGTGGGATTGCAAGGGTTTGAAAAAATTACACACTTGACATCATTTTCATTAATAAACTTTACAATTTCATCAACATTAAGTGTCATATCTTCGCCTTTTTCAAGCTCAATAATGTCAAGTTCGTACAATTTTGAATAGAAACTATACATCGTAAAATCCGGCTTAAAACACAGCAATTTATCGCCTTTTTGCAGCAACGCCGCAACAATAACACCAATCAATTCATCAGAGCCGTTCCCGGCAACCACAAGCTCCGGTTTGACATTAAAAAGTCTCGCAAACGCCCTAACAGTGCCGGTTGCAAAGGGGTCAGGGTATCTGTTCAAAGTGACGTTTTTCACAGCTTCTACTATTATTTTTTTGTCAACTTGAATGAAACTTTCATTTACATCAAGACGAATTTTATACTCGCCGACTAAAGGCTCATAAGGCGCAAAACATGACAACTTGTCGGGCAATTTATACATCGTTTTCACCCCATTCTAACCCTGATTGAATTTGCGTGAGCGGTTAATCCTTCGCGTTCAGCGACTAAAATTATATCACTTGCGGCCGACTTTAAAGCCTCGTTTGTGTAAAAAATACTGCTCGACTTTTTCACAAAATCATCAACCGACAAAGGCGAGAAAAACCTCGCAGTGCCATTCGTAGGCAAGACATGGTTAGTCCCCGCAAAGTAGTCCCCGAGCGGCTCCGGCGAATACTCGCCGACAAAAACCGAGCCCGCATTTCTAATTTTTTCTTCTACTTCAAAAGGATTTTCAGTGAGAATTTCAAGGTGTTCGGGAGCAATTAAATTTGCAATTTCGATTGCTTTTTCCAACTCGTCTTGAATTATAATCGCACCATAATTTTTCAGCGATTCTGCCGCCATTTCACCGCGCGAAAGTGCCTTTAACTGCTTGTCAAGTTCCGCAATTGTCAAGTTCGCTATTTCCTCGCTCGTGGTAATTAAAACCGCGCTCGCAAGCTTGTCATGTTCAGCCTGAGAAAGCATGTCAGCCGCGATGTAGCGCGGGTTTGCGGAGTCATCAGCGATGATTAAAATCTCGCTCGGCCCCGCAATCATATCAATGTCAATTTCGCCGAACAGTAACTTTTTCGCCGCCGCAACATAAGCATTTCCGGGCCCGACAATTTTAGAAACTTTCGGAATTTGTAAAGTTCCGTAAGCCATCGCCGCAATCGCTTGCGCGCCGCCGCACAGAAAAACCCTGTCTACACCGCACAATTTCGCCGCCACAAGTGTATCCGGATTCGGCGAACCGTCACTGCGCGGCGGTGTCGCCATAATTATTTCGCCCACGCCCGCAATTTTCGCAGGAACCGCGCACATTAAAACCGACGAAAACAACGGCGCAGTGCCGCCCGGAATGTAGATTCCGACCTTGTCAAGTGGAATCACACGTTGCTTCAAAATTACATCATTTTCTTGTCTAATTTCATACCCCGCGCGCACCTGTTTCTCGTGATAAGTTTCTATATTAACTTTACAGCGTTTCAGCGCGTTTACAAAGTCTTCATCAGCCTCGTAAAACGCCTTGTCTACAGCGTTTTTCGGGACTTCATAGTATTCTAAATTCTCGCAATCGAATCTTTTTGTCAACTCATTTACAGCCTCATCGCCGCGAAGTTTCACGTCATTAATTATGTCAAGTGCGACTTTTTCCGCACCGCAATTTTCGCCACCGCGCAGTGAAATATTCTGCACGAATTCGGCAATTTCAGTAGAATTTTTCAGTATTTTAATCATGTCAAGTTCCTCTCAATTCCGCTAATAATTTTGTCAATTTCCGCCTTTTTCATCTTCATGCTAACGGTATTAATTATTAATCTCGCGGAAATATCCGCAAGTTTCTCAATCTCCTCTAAGCCGTTCTCCCGCAGGGTTGAGCCGGTCTCAATCAAGTCCACAATCCCGTCCGCCAACCCCAACAAAGGCGCAAGTTCGACCGACCCTTCAATCTTCACAATGTCAACATCCATGTCCTTACTTTCAAAAAATTCGCGAGTGACATTTGTATACTTTGACGCGACAGTTTTCACGCCGCAACCGCTGTAAAAATCCGCGCCTTTTTTGACAGCCAGCCCAAAACGACACCTCCCGAAGCCGAGGTCGAGTACCTCAAAATACTTCCCGCCGTACTCCAAAATCGTATCTTTTCCAACCAGCCCAACGTCGCAAACGCCGTGTTCAACGTATGTCAGCACGTCTGTGGGCTTCGCGATTACGACCTCGATATTCTGCTCCGGAATGTCAAAGATTAACTTTCTGCCCTTGTCAAGAAACGCAGAAATATCCCACTCCATTTTGCCGAAAAGTTTCACTGCATCTTTCTCAAGCCGCCCCTTTGTAAGTGCGATTCTGATTGCGTTTTTAGCGTTATCACTCATAATTTTTCACCAAATTTTTCATCATTGTCCACCCTCACAAACGAGGGATGAAATGTATCGTTTTCCCCGATTTTGTAGATTCGTTTTCAAACTCAATTCACTAATATTAACCGCAAAACCTGCCGCCAAAGTGTTACCAACTTTATACTTTCCGCCGGTCAAAACCGGCTCGCCAAAGCCCTCGGAATAGCCGTTAAAAATTATTCCCGTGTAATAACCAAGCTCGTTCGTAAGCCCCAAATCGACAGTAATTTTATCCCCCTTGACATACTCACAAAGCTCGGTGTAGACCCGCTTTAGAGCCATCAAGCGATTTTTCATAGTCTCGGTTTTGAATAATTTCTCGGCCTTTTCAAAGACCTCAAAACCGCCGAAAAGTTTTGGCAACTCGACAAAAATCGCAGGTATATCTAAAGCCGACAAGCCCGAATAATTTTTAGTTTCGACCAACCGCCGAATCAACTCGGCCTTTTCCGGGTCGATTTTATACTCCTTCGCCAATCGGCTGAAAATCCTGCAATTGCCCAATTCAAAGCGATAATTCCCGCCAATCGTCTTGAAAACCTCGACCGCAAGCTTCAAAATCCCCGCGCTGCTCCCGCCAATCAGCTCAATTCCGCACTGCGCGATTTCGTCGTCCACGCCCGCCTCTTTCGGGTTCGCGCGGTAAATCACCTGGTTGTAACAAAGCCGCAACGGGCGCGGTTCGTCGCGCAATCGGGTCTCCGCGAGCCGAATAATCGGCAGCGTCGAGTCCGGCCGCAAAACCATCAGACGCCCTTTCGCGTCGGGCAATTTGTACATCTGCTCTTGTGTGAAATAATTGTCAAACACGTCGTAAAACTCCAAAAGCGGCGTAACCACCTCGGAAAATCCCTTACTTTTGAACAAACTCATCAAGTCGGTCTCGATTTTCCGCCGCGCCAAGCACTCATCAAAAAGCAGGTCACGAGTGCCTTCAGGGGTTATCAAATTATTTTTCTTCATATTTTCAATACCATGCCGCCCGCGCCACCACAGAATTTCTGTAGCTAAAGCTACCGAAAATTGCGGCATGGGGCATGCCTCCCTTAATAATTTTCAAGCCTCGTCATTGCCACCGATATTTTTACACTATCATGCTACTATAGTATCATGATAACATATTAGCACGGTAAAGTCAATTGATGAATCCCACAAACATTTTCAACATATCAAGAGTACATTTAGCTACAAATGAGCAGAGTGGCAAGGGCGCAGAAACTGTAGAGGGCAACAGGGGGGTGTGGGGGTCTATGTCTGCGCCACCGTAAAGGTCTGCACGCCCGCGTTCTACGCTTGATAAAGCTTAACTTTCTCGAGCCGAACCGTTATCACGTAGCACAAACCCTATGCGAGCGCAGACTTTTTAAGTAGATTAAACCTATTAAGTCGTGAACTTGTAAACTCGCAATCGAGAAAGTGGAGTCTGAACAGCCTGTGTGGCGGGCTGGCAGACCTTTACGGTGGCGCAGACATAGACCCCCACACCCCCCTGTTGCCCTGTAGCAATTCCGCTTGAAATTGCACCGCAATCCGAGCACAAAACCGCATAAATCAAAGCTTTTGCGCTCGTATATCGGGCAATTTCTAACCGGAATTGCTACTAAAAATCAAACAAAGACATCTGCGCCGACTGCGGCAACCCCTCAAACACATCCATCTCCGCCAACCGCTCCATAACCGTATTATTCAAGCCCGACTTCAACTTAATATCATCCACACTGATAAAATCTCCCGACCTCACGACCTCGCAGAGCCGCGCCGCCGCATTCTCCCCGCACCCCGCAATCGCCAAAAACGGCAGCCGCAAATTCCCGCCCTCAATGACATACCGCGCCGCCTCGGACTTGTCATACCGCGCCGGCAGGAAATTAATCCCCCTGCACTGCATTTCGTAGACCAAATACAAAGCTTCCTGAACGTCTTTTTCCTTTTTGGACGCATCGGGGCTTTGCGAAATCGCGTGAATCCGCGCCCGCACCGCCTCCTTGCCGCCGAGTACACAATCAGTCTCAAAATTCTCGGTATGCTTTGTCAAGACCGCCGCATAAAACGCAACCGGGTGATAAACCTTGAACCAGCCGAGCTTTACCGCCCCCGTGACATAAGCGGCCGCGTGGGCCTTCGGGAACATGTACTTAATTTTTTTGCAACTTTCGATGTACCACGGCTCGACCTTGCAATCCTCGAACGCCTTATAAATCGCGTCGTCAAACAAAGCCCACGCATTGCCTTTGCGCGTAATTTCGGTAATTTTGAACGCCATCGAAGAATCCATACCCTTGTGCATTAAATGCACCATAATATTATCGCGAGTGCCGATTACAGTCGAAATATCGCAAGTGCCGTCCTTGATTAACTCCTGCGCGTTGCCAATCCAAACGTCGGTTCCGTGCGACAATCCCGAAATCTGCAACAAGTCCGAAAACTTAGACGGGCAGGCATCTTTGAGCATGCCGATTACAAAACTCGTCCCAAATTCGGGCAATCCATAAGTGCCGAGCGGGATTAAATTTTTGTCGTAATCGGGGGATAATTCCAGCGCGTCGGTCGAGGTGAACAAGCTCATCACACGCTCGTCCGAAGTAGGCACAGCCGCGATTTTCACCCCCGTCATATCCTCAAGATACTTGTACAAAGTCGGCACATCATGCCCCAATTCGTCAAGTTTCAAAATCGTATCATGTAGCGAATGGAAATCAAAGTGGGTAGTAATTATATCCTTGCCGCCTTCTTCCGCAGGGTGCTGAACCGGCGTAAAATCGTAGACATCATACTCACGCGGCACAACCACCATGCCCCCCGGATGCTGGCCGGTAGTGCGTTTCACCCCCGTGCAACCCTTGACAAGGCGGTTAATTTCAGCCTTGTTCACGCTTAAATTCCGCTCCTCCAAGAACTTTTTCACACACCCGAACGCCGTCTTATCCTTAATCGACGAAATCGTACCCGCCTTAAAGACGTATTCTTTCCCGAACATCTCCTCGGTATGGCGATGGGCCTGCGCCTGATACTCGCCGCTGAAATTCAAGTCAATATCGGGGGCCTTATCGCCGTCAAACCCCATGAAAGTCTCGAAAGGTATATCATGCCCGTCACGTTCCATGGCAACTTGACTTTGCTGATTTTTGCATACAGGGCAATTTTTCGGCGGCAAATCAAATCCCGACTGCACGTCCTTGACAAACTCCGAGTGCTTACACAACGGACACCGATAATGCGGCGGCAACGGGTTCACCTCCGAAATCCCAAGCACAGTCGCCGCAAAAGACGAGCCTACCGAACCCCGCGAACCCACCAAATACCCCGACTCCTCCGAGCGTTTAACCAACTTTCGCGCAATCATGTAAAGCCCCGCGAATCCATTGTTCACGATTGCAGTCAACTCTTTTTCAAGTTGCTTCTCAACAATTTCGGGCAATTTTTCACCATACAACTCCCGCGCCCGCTCATAAGCAAACCTGCGAATTTCCTCCTCCGCACCCTCGACTTTCGGGGTGTAAGTCCCCTTAGGAATCGGCCGGACTTGTTCAACTTCATCGGCAATTTTATTGGTGTTAGCAACGACGACTTCAAACGCAACATCGTCCCCCAAATACCCAAATTCTTCCAACATCTCATCAGTCGTCCGAAAGTACAACGGCGGCTGATTCACCGCGTCCTTGTACTTCTGGCTAACCTGCAAAATCTCCCTAAAAATACTATCCCCCGCGTCCTTGTAATGGACATCGCAAGTCGCGACTACAGGCTTGTTTAACTTCTTTCCAAGCTCGACAATTTTACGGTTGAAAATTTGCAGTTTCAGCTCCGAATCCACTCGACCTTCCCGAACCAAAAACGCATTGTTGGACGTCGGCTGTATCTCAAAATAATCGTAAATTTCCGCAATTTCAACAAGCTTTTCCTCGGGCAATCCGTCCAAAACCGCCTGAAATAATTCGCCGCCCTCGCACCCGCTCCCGATAATTAACCCCTCGCGATTTTCCTGCAAAACAGACAGCGGAACCCGCGGCCGCTTGTAGTAATAATTCAAGTTGGAGAGCGATATTAGCCTGTAAAGATTCTTCAGCCCCGCCTTGTTTTTGACAAGGATAATCATGTGATAGGAGTGTTCTTTTTTAATGTCCACCTCGCCGAAAACCGAGTTCAATTCGCCAAGCAATTTCAGACTTTTCCCCCGCGCCGCATCTTCTATTAACTTCTTGAAAATTATTGCTAAAACTTTAGAATCGTCAAGGGCGCGGTGATGATTAAATTCGCCCGCCTTGTAATACTTCGCCATAGCGTCAAGCGAGTGGCTTTTCACCCCCGGAACAGCGGCACGACAGAGCTTGACGGTGTCAATCGTGTTAAAATTATAGACAATATTGCACCTTTTGCATGTCTCCCTAAGAAAGCCGCCGTCAAAACTCGCGTTGTGTGCAATCAGCGGAGAATCACCGCAAAACTCGATAAATTTCGCAAGGACTTCCGACTCGGTAGGCGCGTCCTTAACCATATCGTCCGAAATGCCATTAATCGCGGTAATATGCTCGGGGATTGGCTTTGCGGGGTTGACGAAACTCGAAAACTCGCCGATAATTTCCAAATTGCGAAGCTTGACCGCGCCTATTTCTATTATACGCTCGTTCACCGGAGAAAGACCGGTCGTCTCGACATCAAAAATAATCAGCTCGCCCGAAACGGGGTAATTCAACAGCTCGTCGCCCTCTATCAACGCCTTTCCGTCCCGCACAAAATACGCCTCCACGCCGTAGATAACTTTAAAATCGGCGGCAGGATTTTTCTTGGTGATTTTTTCAAGGGCATACATCGCCTCGGGAAACGCCTGCGCGTTGCCGTGGTCGGTAATCGCGATTGCTCTGTGCCCCCACTTATACGCCTGATTAATCAGCTCGGTGACAGGCGTAATGCCGTCCATGTCCGACATATTCGTATGCAAATGCAACTCACAGCGTTTGACTGCGGCATTGTCAAGTTTCTCATGAATCTGCAACAGCGCAATCGCCTTTGGCTCGACTACAATTTCGTCAACAAACTTGTCAAATTTCAAGTCGCCTTGTACCAAAATCGCACCCGCATTTTTAATCTGCTTAAAGCCGTCGGCATTTTTCGCCGAGGTGAAAATCTTCATGGTCTGCGACGAAGTCCCGTCCGAAAACCCCACGGAAATACTCGCGTTTTTCCCCTGACTCACCGACTTATTTTCAAAGCTGAAAACCTCGCCCCAAAGCACAATATTTTCAGTCTCACCACTCAGACTAATCATCTCTACAGGCGGGTTTTGAATACTTTCGCCAAAAATCAACTGCGCCGCTTCCGAGAATTTCTCGTGCTTAAAAGGCAGTGTAATTTCTTTTGAATCTTGTAAAGTTTTCGGGGTTTTTCTGCCGCCGTTGTAGCGTTTTTCGCCGTTATTTTCACTGTAATTCTTCACAGTTTCAATCGGCTTGGTCGAAACAAACACGGGAATTTTTTCTTCCTGCGAATCGGAAATGCTATGCTCAAAACTCACGGGGTTTGCAAAATCCACTTTAATAGTAACCCCGAAAAACCCGCGTACTAACTTAATAATCTCGTTGTCAACTTTCTCACTCATGAGAATTTCCCTGCCGCCGCCCCCCAAAGTAATCTCGAAAACTTCGCCGTCGTCATTGACCTCAACGCCGTCAAGGACGGCTTTTGCGGCGTTCGTGTAGGTGGGAAATGGCTTGATAATCCCGATGATTTCGTGTATGTATTCGCCGCTGAATAATTCCCCGGGATACTTAGGGTAAATCCGCGTCTCGCGAACCCCCAATTCGGTTTTAATTATATCGGCAGTTTTATTTATACTCTCGGCCGAAATCAACTCGTCCGAAAGAATTTGCAGTATGAACAGGCCGCTCCCGCTCTCATGCACAGCGGAAATGACATGCTTGTCCGCTAATTCCGCAGGCAAATTCACACCCTCAAACAACACAGATAATCTTTCACTCATATAATTCTTTTACCCCCTTTATCAATTCCTCAACCAACCGATTTTCGGCGAACTTCCCGACAATCTCGCCCTTCTTGAACAGCACGCCCGCGTCCGCGCCGCCCGCGATTCCGATGTCGGCCTCGCGCGCCTCGCCCGGCCCGTTGACCGCGCACCCCATCACGGCAATTTTGATGGGTTTATTAATTTTTGCACACAGTTTTTCAACCTCGCTTGCAATTTTCTGCACATCAATTTTGCATCTGCCACAAGTCGGACAGCTTATAATTTCGGGCGAGTTTCCGCGCCCCACAGCCGTCAGCAAATCTTTCGCAGTCCTCACTTCTTCAAGCGGCTCATCAGTCAGCGAAACCCTGATTGTATCGCCGATTCCGTCGCAAAGCAAGCCGCCGATGCCGACTGCCGACTTAATAATCCCCACTCGTTTAGTCCCCGCCTCGGTGACACCTAAATGCAGTGGGTAATCGCAGTTTTTATGTAGCAATCGACACGCCGCAATCGTCAGCTTAACGCTCGACGATTTTACAGACAACACAATATCGCCGAACCCGATTTCCTCCAACAATTTTGCACTCGCCAGCGCACTCTCCGCCATTGCTACATCCGACACGCCATACTTTTGCAGTATCTCCCGCTCCAATGACCCCGCGTTAATGCCGATTCTAATGGGAATACCGCGCTTTTGGCACTCGAGTGCAACCGCCCTGCGCTTGTCCGGTTCCAAGTTGCCCGGGTTCAAGCGAATCTTGTCCGCGCCCGCACTTATGGCTTCAAGCGCGATTTTGTAATCAAAGTGAATGTCCGCGACCACAGGCATTGCAAGCTTCTGTTTCAGCGCGTAAATCAGCGCGGCATCGGCCTTTTCGGGGACAGCCGCCCGTATAATATTGCACCCCGCCGCCTCAAGCTCCAACGCTTGAATGACATTGCCGTCAATGTCATGCGCGGGTTTTTTCAGCATGGTTTGAATGTAGATATTGCCATTTCCAAGTACAATATCGCCGACTTTTACTGCCTTTTTCATTGAAACAATCCTCGTATATCAAACACAGTTATCACCAACATAAACAGCATCAACGCCGCAAACCCGACAAAGTGAATCATGCCCTCGACCTCGGCCTTGACGGGCTTTCTACGCACCGCCTCGACGCCCAAAAACAAGAACCGCGCCCCGTCCAACGCAGGGACAGGCAGCAGGTTGAAAATCCCCACATTGATAGTAATCAACGCCGCCATGAACAGGCACATACGCAAGCCTTCCTTAATCCCGGTCCAGAACCCGCCCGCCTCAACCCCGCGCTCAAAGCCGGTTTGCGAGACCTCGCCGATTGCATTAACCACGCCCACAGGCCCCGAAATTTCATTAAGCCCATAAGTCCCGCGAATCAAGTCAACCAGCGTAATTATAATCAACCGCGAAAGGCTCGCAGTCTCCTTGCCCGCCCTCACGATGACATTCACGAAAGTTTTATCCTCACGCGCATTGACAAAATCGAGGTAGATTTCCCTGCTCCCGTCGTCCATTACGACCGCATACAGCGGGACATTCTCAAGGTGCAATTTCTGCCCATTCCGTATCACCGTAAAATTATAAGCGGTTTTCACAAGATTAACGTCCGCGCCCCTGCTATCCTCCGCGACCATGTCGGGTGTATCCCAACTGCTCCCCGCCGCCAACCGCGGCTCTTTATGGAACAGCTGATAATTAATATCGGCCTGT
>WRMK01000004.1 GCA_009777155.1 Oscillospiraceae bacterium | reverse complement strand
ATAAAAATGAATATGAGAAAGCCATTGAATACACAAATCAATACGCATTAACTATTATTAGCAATCTTGCTGATATTCCTAAAATGATGACTGTGTTTAACCCTATTAGTGAAATAAAGTTTGAAAAGCAAACAATAAAGTCTGAACAGGTGTTTTATAAGTCGGTTACCCGACTATGAAATGGAGGTTTTATGAAAGTGCCGGAGACAGTCGGGAAAAAGGATGATTTGGGGTTCATTAACACTTGTTATTTTGATGTTTATTGTAACAATTGCGATAACGAGGTTTTCAATACCACTGCTTGTCAAATAAGTTCTTGTCCTTTTTGCGGAATGGGTCTATTACCGTGTTCTGTATGTATTGACCAGGTTGATTGTAAACAATGCGATAAGCTAATTGATTTACAGAAACAGAAGCCTGTTATAAAAAGGTAGTTGACAAGCTATTGTTGTTCCGGCAAAAAGGCGAGGCGGCACTTGATAAGGATTTCTTTGAAAAATACCCTTCAAGCAAGGGGCTAAACAAGGAAAACCCTTTCGGGAACTTAATGGACGTGGCAAATACAATTCAAAACTGGCTCGAATATACACAGCTTGCAAAACGTAGCGAAGACGATAGAGCGATACGAATATTGCCCGATAAAACTGACGAGGTTAGGGTGATACTCGCCGAAACGCCGAAGTTTATTGACCGCCCCGCCGAGCATGAGTTTTTCCAAAGAAAATACGGGCTTGACCCTAAACATAAAAAGGATTTGCGGAACTTGACCGAAGCCTCAACCGTAACTCCGAAAATGCTTGCAGAAATCAAAATCAAGCAAGCGTTTATCGCCGAATCACTTAAACAACCTATCGGAAAAATCACATCGGATTTAATCGACAAAATTGCAGAAACGGTCGGTGCGGAAACAAGATTTGTTGAAACAACTTTGATGAGCCTTTACCCACGAGGAGCAATCGGCTCGTTTATGACAGAATACTTTGAAATGGCGTTCAAGGGGCGGGACAACGCACTCGATTTTGAAAAAGCAACTGCCGAATTATTCAAAACTGTTTTTGGGTTTGAATCTCGTCATGTCGGTGCAATCGGGCTAACTCCCGACGTTATGATTCTATCTGACAGCGAGGGTTATTGCGGCATTATCGACAACAAAGCATACAGCAAATACACCATAAGCAATGACCATCATAACCGCATGGTTCATAATTACATCGGCGGTTTGCAGAATTATTATGACGGCAAAATGCCGCTTGCGTTTTTCTCGTATATAGCGGGCGGTTTCAGCAAAAGTATTGACGGGCAAATCGCTAATATCGTAAAAGAAACAGGAGTTCACGGTTCTGCTGTTACTGTTTCGGGGATAATTGGAATGGTTGAAAAGCACTCTGTCAAAGCGTATTCTCATGCGAGATTAAGGGATTTATTTTCGGTGGATAGGCAGGTTATGTTGGGGGATTTGGGGTAGATTAAATACAGTTTGTTCGACTGTCCTTAAAGAGGTTGTGCGAGGTGTTAAAAAGACAAAACGAGGAGAATTTACAATGGCAAGAAAAACTAAACCAAAAGAGAAGAGTTTTGAAATGCGTAACCCCTTAACGGGTGCAAGGATTGGGAGTCTGAACATTGAAAACCTTAACGTCGAAAATCTTGTAAATAAAGAAATCTCTGACGATGGCTATGAGAACATCGAACACCAAATTGAGTTTTTTAAATATTGCCACGAACGAATAGATGGATTAAAAATGTCCGTATACCATAGAGCATCTATAATTATGGTTGTTTTGGCATTTGTCGTTTCGGCATTTATAACTATCTCAATAAATATATTAAATGATTATACGGCACTTTCCAATATAGAAATCGCCATTTTTCGAGCGGTGTCAATTGTGTTTTTATTTTCTTTTTTTGCAACAACTTTTTTTGTGGTTTTCTGTTTAATCCCGGTGGAATCGAAAATATTAGCTAAATGGTTTCAGAAAAAAAGCGGGAAAGAGCGGGTAGGTAAAGTACACGCATATACCGCTCCTAAATATATATTAACTTTTAGTTATGACGACTATGAAAAAGCGGCTAATAAAATTATCACGTCTAAAGATGTGCTCGAAGAATTGGTTCACGGAATATATTCGTTATCGACAGTCACAGATTTTCGTTATGATTTGTTGAAGTTTTCATATGTCTTTTTATTTATTAATATATTATCTTTTATAAATATGATTTCGTTTCTTTTTTCAGTTAAAATTCTATAATAATTAATGGAGGTTGTAATTTTGAAAACACACACTTTTTGGTTGATGGGTTTACCGTCAAGCGGAAAAACCACGTTGGCATCCGCAGTGCGAGATGAGTTTGAATTAACGCATTTAGATTCAGATGAAATGCGAAAATTCTTAACACCAAGTCCTATGTTTGCTCAAGGGGAGCGTGAATTTGTTTATAGAGGTATCATTTATACTTGTCACCAGCTTAATAAAAACGGTATAAATGTCATAATCTCTGCAACTGCAAACTTAGAAAAATATAGGGATTTGGCAAGTGAAATGCTAACTAATCTCAAATGGATACACATTGAATGTCCTATTGAAATTTGTGAAAAACGAGATGACAAAAAGCTCTATGTAAAATCAAGAGAGGGGCTGTTTACCACCGTACCCATAAAAATTATAGGGCAAAACGATGAACACATCAGTAAACATTATAAAGAAGTAGATGTGTTTGAATATCCGGAAAAAGTTGATTTTTCGATTAATACCGCTACTTTGGGATTAATTGAATCGACAAATGTTTTGAGAGAATATATTAAAAAGATATTGACTGTTAATTAAGTCCCGCAATAGGGTAATCCGTCTAATGCATATTTGAAATTAAGTACCCACCTCCAAAAGGCGGGTACTATTATAATACTGCTTTAACGATTGCCTTATAATTTTTCTTCTTTATGCGAACTGCTCCGTAGGGCAGATATAGACCCCCGCACCCCCACCCTCTGCGCCCTACCAGTGAGGCACAGATTCATCCAACACAAACCCCCAAAAAGCCATCTTAGGATACAAATAATCATCAAACAACAGCGGATACTTCCTCCCCCCGCCGTCGCGGAAATTCAGCCAAGTATCGCGGTCGGACAAGCCCCAGACCGTGACATTCGTGATATTCGCCAGCCCGTTATCGACGCAGTATCGGAAAATATTCATCAGCTGCCGATACCTTATCGCCTGCCGCATCAAATCCTCCTCCGAATTAGACCCGAGATTAATATCCAACTCGGTGACTTGAATCTCAAGCCCCAACTCGGCATACTGCAACACCGCCCACTGAAAGTCGATTACGGCGGGGTCGCTCATGCCGATATGCGCCTGCATGCCCATGCCGTCCACGAGGTCCTTCTGCTTCAACTCACTCAAAAGCGCGGTTATCGGCATAAGTTTATTCAAGTGATACTCGTTGTAATCGTTGTAGAACAGCTTTACGTCATCCTCGGCGTACTTCCGCGCAAAATAAAACGCCTGCTCAACATAATCAGCCCCCACGACCTCATACCACGGGTTCGGCGCACCCGCGTGCATATCGCGAATCTTGTTCTCATCGGCACTCGCGGTGTCAATCGCCTCATTCACCACGTCCCACGCATAAATTACACCCGGGTAATTCTCTTGGCAGTAACTCAACACAGTCTCGATGTAACTTTCTAATCTCGCAAGCATTACCTCACGACTAACATTCGCGGCGTTGACGTCCTGCGAATAGCCCTCCTTGAAGAACCAGAGCGGCGTCTGCTCATGCCACACAAGCGTATGCCCGCGCATTTTCAAGCCGTTATCCCTTGCATACGAAAGGCACTCATCAAGCACCGCAGTCCTGATTGCGGGCGCACCGTCAGGGTCGGCAATGCTCCCTGCCCTGTCCAAAAGCGACGACGGCTTCATCTCGTTGCCCATTGTGATACTGTTGAAATGATGATTGATTAACGCGGCACTATCGGAATTCTGCAAGTCCGCCATGACGACGCCGACACCGATTGAAAAATAATCCTCGTGTACCTCAAAAATCGGCGGCAGTAAATCCGCGGGAAGCTTTTCAGCATTTACCTTTTTTATTTCCACATCATCAAGGTAAATCTCGCAAAACTCGCCGTCAATTTCAGCCCCGCCCTCAAAGTACAGCGCGAAACTCGTGAAATTTTCGGGTGTGCTAAACGTCCCCGCGATTTCAGCCCACTCGCCCAAAACCGCCTGCACATGCGCCTCCCCCGAATAGTTAATCACGCCGCCCAAGCCGATTTCAAGCGAGGCGGTAAGCCGCTCTGTCGTGACTTCGGGCACAAAATCGTACTTAATCATAGCGCGAAACTCGTACAAGGTACCCGGCTCGACTATATTTGTCAAGCTAATCTTAGGGCCGTTCCAAGCGGCAGTTCGGTCAACTACAACAAGGCACTTCTCGCTTTGAAAGCCGTCGTCTACAATCGCAAGCGTTTCACTACCTCGCGCCGTAAAAGCCGACGTCCCGCCCTCAAAATCCTCCGCAAACACCACCTCGAACCCGACTTGCGGCGGTGTCACTAAAGACGGCGCAGGGTCTTGCGGGTTCACCACAGCAGGGTCTTCCACGTCCTCGCCGTCCCCGTCAACCACAGTCGGCAGAACCGGGTTGATTACCGGCGAAGACGGTTCTTCAACAACCACAGGCGGCGTTTTCTCACAAGCCGAAATCAACATCGCACAAATCAGCAGACTTGCAACAATCTTTCTCATGATGTCCTCCAATTAACATGCAATCGTCCATAAAACAATAGGAGGGAATAACCTATTATCCCCTCCCGTTGTTTACTATATAACCTTAAATTACTTACCCAAAGTAAGCCACATTCGCGGCGTCAATGAAACTTTCCCACTCGGCTCTCGCGCCTTCAATCAGCTCCATCGGGGTGTACTCGGGGTTCCAAATATCCCACGAAACTCTACCGGTTTGGAAGCCGATAATATACGGCTCAAGGCTCAAGTTGCCGTTCGCTCCGGTGCTCATCATTGCCAGTGTTTCATCAACCGCACGTAAATCTCTGTAGTCGGGATACGCGCCGTATTTCCACGCCATTTCGTCGTCTTCCCAACCGGGAGTGCGTTCTGTAAAGAGGTCGAACGCGAACAGAATATCGTCAACTTCTTGCGGGGTGAATCCGTTTGCAGGTACAAAGCGAATGTTCTCACGATAGGTCGAAATTACGCGGTCGTTCTGCGGGCCGCGCGGGAAGAATACAAAGCCCCAGTCGAACGAAACATCGCGCAGGTCGCTCTTGGAGTGTTCTTCGGCGATACGGAACGCGGCGTTACCCTCGTTAAAGCCTTCGATGAACCAGTTCCACTCAACGCCGTCCGGCTCGGGTCTTACAAAGCCGTTCATAGCCAAGTTGTGGACAAAAACCGCCGCCTCAAGAAACTCGTTCGACAAGGACGCGTTGAAGAATCTGCCGTCCGCATCTCTGCCGACGTATCTCGCATTATTGCTCGCAAGTGCCGCGTCAAGAGTGCGGGTGTGGAACGCGGTAATCCCGAAAACGTCGATTTCGCCGTTACCGGTGGTGTCACGTGTCACAGTTCTGCACATCTCGTTGAAAACGTCCCACGTCCAAGTATTAGCGGCTTGGTGGTCGTAGATTGATTCGGGGTCAATGCCGGCTTCTTCAAGGACATTCTTGTTGAAGAAGACGCCGCCGCGAGGCTCGTAGCCGTGTGCAAATCCATACACAACGTCATCAAACGTCATCGACTCAACCACCAACTGATTCCACTTCTCATCATAAGGATTAAAGCTCGGCGCGTCACTCAGCGGGTAGAAAACCCCGCGCCTGAACATGCTCATGGTGTCACTGCTGTCAAGCGTGAAAATCGACGCCGCGGGGTCGCCGCTCATGAACGACAAGGTCGCAATGTCGGGCATCGAGTCATAAGTCGCGATACGTTCTTCCACGATTGTAAAGTTGTGCTTTTCCTGAATCATGTTGCGATAAGCTTCGGTGTCTTCTGCATACTGTGTCGTCGGCGGGGTTGGCGGGCCTTGCCACCAGTTGCCGAGGATTACATGCGCGCCGCCGAGGTCACGAGTAGGGTCGTTGCAGGGGCAAAGGTCGTATGACATTCCTCCGCCGCCACCGCCTGTATTCTCGCCACCACCTTGAGTCTCACCTTCTACAGTGGGATTCGGGTTATCCCTACCGCCGGTATTGCCGGGGTCGGGAGTGTCGTTGCAAGCCGTCATTAATCCGATTGCAAGTGCGGCAACGATGAAAAACTGCATAAATTTCTTGAATCTCATAGTATTCCTCCTACAGAATAAATAGTTTTAGCTGATTGTAGGGGCGCGCATTGCGCGTCCGCAAATTCACAATCGACTAATGCGTGTTGATTTATCATTAAGAAACTTCTTTCTTAACTACATTTTAATACCCGACTGCGAGATACTTTCCACAAAGCCTTTCTGTGCCACCAAATACAGCAGTATGAGCGGCGCGATAAACATCAGCATACCCGTCGCGACTATCTGCTGTTGATAGCCGAGCGAGGGGAAGGCGTTGCGCCCGTAGTTGCTTATGAAGTAGTCGGTCAAGCTCTCGTCCAACGTGCCGACCGTGCTTGACAAGACGTTCATGCTCCGCAAAAACAAATTCGAGAACAGCGAATCAGTCCACTGCCACACAAACGAGAACAAAAAACACGAGACGATAATTGCCTTTGCATCGGGCAGCATAATCGCGTAGAAAGTCTTGAATTTCCCGCACCCGTCAACGTATGCGGCTTCCTCAATATCTTTAGGCACATTGCGGAAATACTGCCGTATCATGTAGATATACAGCCCGTTTTTCAACCCCATGCAGGTCGCGCTCATCATCAAGTACGGCAACGGACTGCCCAAAAGATTCAGCGGCCCGAGCACATCGCCCTCCTGTGCGGGTGTGAAGAACAGCCCGCGGAAAAAGGTGATTATTCCGAACACATCAAAGTTGTAGAAATGCAGATACAGCGTACTCAAAATCGTCTGCGGCGGTACTAAAATAAGCACCATTACACAGCCGAACCAAAAATTTTTCAGCGGGAACTTGAACCGCGCAAAGCCATACCCCACGAAAGTGCAAGCGGCGACCTGCAAAAACGCAATCACCAAAGTCAGAAAGAATGTGTTGCGGAGCGACATCCAGTAGGTCATGAGCAGTGCCGTCATGGTGTAATTATCGGTGGTAAATTCGCGCGGGATATTATGCACGGTCGGGTCGAAAATGTCCGCCTCCGACATGAAACTCAGCGCGATTTTATTCAACAGCGGCTGTAGAATTAAAAAGCACAGCCCAAACAAAAGCACCCCTCGAACGAATACAAAGAACCAGTGCCCGACGTTTTTTCTGAAAAGATACCCGCCGGAGTCCCTGTTTCTTTGGAGCAATTCCTTGAAAGAAGACCGCTTTGGCTTGTAGTTTTTCTTGGTTAATGCGGCGGTTCGGTCGTTATTCATAGTAGTAAACCTTTCTTGATATAATAAGAGCCAAAATCCCCACAATGACAATTACAATCCCAAAGTACGACCACGCCATAGCAAAGCTGTGCCCGTAGGCGACGTCGCCCGAAATCGCGCCCGTAACCTTTGCCATAACGCGATTGTCGCTCCGCACAAAGTAATCAATAACCGAGTAGATTACGTTGACGAGTATAAGCGAGCTAATCATCGGGAAGGTAATCTTCCAAAAGTTTTCCCACGCCGTCGCGCCCTCAATTTTCGACGCTTCGTACATAGAAGGCGATATAGTCTGCAACCCCGACAAGAAAATTATTATCTGTATACCGGAGATGAGCGCAATATCGTAAATCCTGTTAATAGTCGCGAAAACATACTCCAAAAGCACGTCCATAAAAGTGAACCCGGTTCTGCCTATCAAGTCTTCAAGCACGCCCGTAATCGTAGAGGTCATCGCGTTGCTTTCCCGCACCAAGTCCTGCATGTCACGCAACAAAGCATTGCTGTTTTCAAGGCCGAGCATTACCCCCGCCGACAGAATTACAGGCAGGAAAAAGACCGAACGCACAACGCCGCGAAACTTAAACTTTTGATTGAGAATCAGCGCAACAAAGAACGAAAAGACAATTACAGCAGGCACAGAAAATGCCATGTTACGCAATTCTTCAGTCAGCAATCGCATAAACTCGGGGTCAACTCTGAAGACCCAGCGATAGTTTTCAAAGCCGGTGAACGCCAGCGAAAATCGCGCAGTAGCCAAGTCCATAGTGACCTCGCTGAACGACATACGTACAGACTCGAGCATTGGGAAAAACATGAACGCCAAAAAGCCGATAATAAACGGCGAAATGAACAAGTACCCTGCGATGGCATTCTTAGTATTCATCGGGAGGTTTTGAATTTTCCCTGCCAATCCGCCCTTTTGGGGTGGCATGGAAAGCGGCTTTTTGCCTTGTCGTGAATCAGTTGTTTCAACTGTTTTAACTGTTTCCAACTATCTTCCCCCCCTTATCACCGTAAAGTCCATGCTGTTGATTACCTTGCCCTCATACACATGCGGCACGCCCGACCTGTTCACGATTACCTTGACGCCGTTTGCATACTCTGTTACGCTCACACCCTCCGCCAAGGCTATATAGTCGGTTATGTACTGGTTGTATGTATCGCCGATTTGTGTGTCGAAGAAGTCGAGCAATTCCTCCGCCGTCTCCGCCCACATCGAGTATTGACTGGAGAAAAATTCCAAATACCGCGAGTCTTGCAGTACTAACGGATTCTCGTGCATGAAGTGGAAATACAGGCCCGAGCCGGTCTCAAGGCTCCGTAAAATATTCATGTCGTAGTCTTCGGCCAAGTTTATCGGTCTGCCCGCATACGGCACTAAGCCGTGTAAAACTATTTGATAGAAAGGTATCTCAACGTCCAAGATTCCAAAGCCCTGCCACCCAAGCGGGAAGTCGGTAATGAAGTCGGCGTAGGGGGCGGCGTAGGCGTACCCGCTCTGGAGCATTATCGAGTTGCCCTTTGCGCGAAGCTCGGCAAGCTTATCAATCTGGGTATTCATCGAGGCCTCGCGGCTGATTTTGCGCTTTTCGTTATAGTCGCCCGCTAAGTTATTGCCGATTGTGCGGAATGCAATATTCTCTGCGCCGTAACTGCCAATACTGCCGATAAAGCTGTCAATTGTGCTCATCATGAAGTCGGGGCGGGCGAGGTAAAAGCCTTCATACCATGTTTTAGGCCCGAACGAGACAAAGCTGTGCGGGTAGGCTTGCACACGTTTGCGGTTGACATAGCGTGCCGCGTCGCGGTTCAAACTGAACCCGTCGAACGGCGAAGTGTCGTACATGTACAGGAAATTCGCTTCCATGTATATCTGCGAATTGTTATTGTTCACGGTGCTAACTAAATTAGTGAGGCCGCGCTTATTCCCAAGCCCCGAAATCAGCTTGACTTTCGTAGGCACAGTATGCTGTAAGCTACTGTTGAACCACCCCGTAAGCCTATAATGCACATCGTCAAAGCCGCGTCTACTCAAATCATTCACAATATCGCTTGCTTGATTATAAGTAGTCAGCCCGAATGACCGGTCTACCGGTATCCCCAAAACATGCTGAACCCTATTAACCGCGCCGACAATTTCAACCGCCACGGGAACACTGCTCGTATCGGACAACGCCAAATGCGGGTGCCGCTCAATGAGATACTCGCGGTATTTCTCGGCCATGCCCATATAGCCGTTGTTTTTCGGGAAGTAATAGCTCTGCACAAGGCTCTCGCCCTCCGCTAAATCCCGCTCAAACAGCAGGACGGCGGTGTTACTTTTGGCGGCAATCTCCAAGTTTTCGCTGTGTATAAGCGAATACTCGGCGAAGACGTTATTATAGTTACTATTCCTAATCAACGCACCCGACACATCGGCACGAACACTGGCGTAAGCCGCCCCCTGCTCGATAATGCAGAGCATTGCATTCTCATTCTTCTCAATCCCGAACACGGGATAATGCGCCTTGTTGTCGTTAATCATTGCCTCGCGTGAAATCGCCTCGTCCCAACCGTAGACCCTGTTGAAGTAGGGGTTTTGATTGCCTTTGCCGTTGTTAAAATTAATCAACGCGCCCGCACCGTCCGGCACTAACATGTACCCCTCGTCGTCAAGATGCCCTGCCCCGAAATACGGCAGAACGCTCAAGCCAACAGGCGGGAACTCGGTTCTGTACTCGATTTCGTCATAAGGCACAGAGACTTTCAAGGACTCGCCGTCAAGCTCGACCCGCAGAGTGATATTAAACACAGGCGCGGTAACTTCCCGCTCCTCACCGTAAAACTCGAGGTCGTCCCTGTAGTCGTCCATTGTATAGCCGTACTTTTCAAACAGGTCCTCGGCTTGCGCCTTCAAGTGCGCGCCAATATCGCGCAGTGCATAGACCCGCGTCTCGTCCAAGTCGGGGAATCTCTCGCGTATACTCGCCATAGTCTCACCGGACGGAACGGTCATTGACGGGCTGTAAATCCGGTAGAACAAGTTGGGGATTTGCCGCACTTCTTCGGGTGTCATGTCGGCGGTCAGCTGGTCCATTCTCCACTCGGGAATGGCTTCGGGAATGTAGAAAATCCGCTCAATATCGCCGATTGTGAAGTGAATTTCAAAGCCGTTGTCAAAAACTTCATACTCGTACAACTCTTTGTCAACGCTGTATCGGAAGCTGTCGAGGGTGCTTGTAACGCCATTCTTCTCGGAGTAGGACAACACAAGCAACGACTTCATGATTCTGTCGGTAAGCCCGGTTGCACCGAGGTCTTCCTGCGGGTTGGATTCCCAGACGACACCTGTGTTTTTGTCCAAGAGTGAGAAGTGGGTGGTGTGGGGGTGGAAGGAAAGGAGCAGGCTCTCGTTCTCGAACTCGTAGACTTGAGGGGCTTCACCCGCGTCAAACCCGCGCACACGTATACCCTCCTCATCGTCAACCGACGACGAACAGGCGGCGAGTATTAACAAAAACAGCAGAGACAATAGCGATAGTGCCGTAAGCAGAAGTTTTCTCATGTGGTTGCTCCCTTTATACAATTAGTAAAGCCTAAAAACAGTGCGGGGCTTGCGGACGGGCAATGCCCGCCCCTACAATATGTAGGCGAATATTAAAGTCGTGCGCTATATGTAGGGGCGCGCATTGCGCGTCCGTGAGTTTCGCCCGCAGATTTCACTGCACCCTTTTGCGATTGTTAAAATTTTAACGGTGCTAATAAAGCCTAAAAACAATCTCATTATAAAGACTGTAAAAATACATAAACGCATCGCTCACAAGGCTGAAAAACAGCAGGAAAATGAAGACTATAAACCCGATTCCGCAGATTGCGAGCAGGCTTGTGGCGATTGCTTTGAGCAGGGTGTAATCATGGACTTGCATCATCGCGACCAAGACCAACAGAAACGCCCAAATCCCCGCGATTGACAGCATTGTATGATACAGCACGCCTTCCTCAAAGGTGATAAATTGGCTGATAACTATACCCGCGGCATTGCAAATAATTACAGGGGTGAAGGCGTAAACAGTCGCGACGTAAATGTCCGAAAGCTTGCCCTTGCCGTTGAATAATGTGGTGAACCCCCAGTTCGCAACGCTCCAGAGCAGGATAGGCACGCAGATTGACAACGCCGCCATAGGTGCGTTGAAGTACTCAATCGGCACTAAGAGCATTTGAAAGTTGGTAAGTGTCAACCGCATGACCTCAATCAGGCAGTAGACCACCAAAAGCACAGTCGCCGACGCCACCGAAGCCCGCTTTTCCCTGTTAATGCACCAAAAGCCGTCGGCAGGGTGAAATATGCAGTAGAGTGCGTATTTAAGCTGTTTGAGCAGCTCGGTATAGGTGTCAATATTCTTTAGAGTGGCCACCATGATTATTCCCCCTTACGCTTATTACGGATTTTCAGCACAATCGAAAGTGTCTTCAGTATCACATAAACTACCAACAAACACAGCAGAATCGTCGTTATATTGGCCTCAATCCAGTCTTTTCGGAACAGCTGAAAGGCTTTGCCATAATTCTCTTGGTCGTGTTTAATCTCGTAAAGCCGCATTGCCTCGGCGTATTGCTCGTTACGGAGTGCGGCCCTGCCCATGCCAATGTACGCAAAGTCGTAGTTACCATTGAGGTTCATTACCATGTTCCACATTTCGGCCGACTTGTCGTAGTCGCCGCTGTAGTAATAGTCCATGGCGGCGGTAATGTAACTGCCGTATCGAGTGGGCGCAAAGCGTGTCACAGTGGCGGCGCGGGGGTCAAGCACCAACAGATTATCCCCCATGCGGTCAATCGCCGCAACGTCCAAGAATCGCCCGCGTGTGTTGCCGATACCGCCGAAAACGTACAGCAACTCGCCTTGGTAGTCGTACATGAAAATCCTGCCCCGTGTGCGGTCGAGAACTGCGTAGGAATTATTGGGGAAGACCGTCACGTCGGCAAATCTCGACATGCCCTGTATCCCCCCGAAAGAGCCGCCCCACCAGTCCCCGGCGGGTTCGGCGTAGCCGTTGCGGATAAGTATATCCTCGCCGATAGCGTTAAGCCTGCGGACAGGCGCGACACCGTCGAACGGGTTGCCCGAATATGCACTCAAAGTCGCGTAAACAAAGCCGTCATGGTCGAGCGAAAGGTTATTATACTCGGTCGGTACAAACAGCTCCATCTGCCGCCGTTGTGCGTCGGTTGCGATACGTTTCCAAAAAATGTCGATTAGTCTTGGCTCAACGCGGGACGCGCCCATGTACCCATGAAAAGTCCCGTCTACATCGAACTCCATGAAGCCTTTGTTCACGTTTCGTACTTGTGTGAAAATTCTCCCCGAGAAGTCCGCGACTAATTTCAGCGGCAGAAATTCTATGCCGTCGTCAACGACGGTGGGGTCGTCGGGCCGGAAGACCGAGTTTATGTAGTTAAAATCGTTGTCAAGGCGCAATATCCGCTGATTCAGCGTATCGGCAATGAAAATCTCGCCATGCTTGTCAACGAAAATCCCGTGCGGCGAATTGAACCCGCTGAAAATCAAGCCGTCCTCATTATAAAGCGGAAATTCTTCATCTTCAACAAGACCGTCTTCGTCAATCTCGTTTTCATCTTCATCATCAATTGTCAATTGTCCATTGTCCATTGTCCATTGTTCGTCAATTTCGTCCGTTTGCGGGTTCACATCGTCCTCGTCATCGTCAAAATGTTCAGTTTCATCAACGCTATGCTCACCGTCGTCAAAATGCGGCGCGCCTTCCTCGTCGTCCTCCTCAAGGTCAACTTCGCCCACATCGCGCAGAACCGGCACGTCCGCAGGGTCAATATAAACCCCCGTAACAACGCGGTTCAGCACGAAACTATCGGTGCTCTCGTCCAAGTCGAAGACGACTATGCGATTATTTCCGGTGTCGGCAATGTAGAGCTTGTTGGTGAGTTTGCAGGAGTGCAGGTCTTGCGGGTTGTTGAAGTTGCCGATGCCGTAATCAAAGCCGTAAACCATTCCCGCAACCGCAAAGGCGTCCGGCGTGGCGATTTCGTCCGCCCAAAAGCCGTAGACATAGGTATAGTTGGTCGGCCCCGCGGCATGAACCGTCGAAGCAAGCCCGATTAAAAGCACAGAACTAAGCACTATTGCAAGTAATTTTCTCATACACCCTACTCCTTAATTCCCGAACTCGCCATGGTTTCAATGATATTACTCTGCGCGCTGATGAAGACTACGAGCGGGACTACCATTATAAATAAAGTTACCGCCGCGCCGACACCCGCCCGCTGAACGCCGCCCGCTTGAATCTGTTGCAAGGCGTACGGCAGTGTCTTCAATTCTTCCGAGAAGATAAAGTTGGATGCGCGGGCGTTCCAGAGGTTCTGCACCGAGAAAACCATGACTGTCAACCATGCAGGCTTTACAGTCGGCATTACGATACTCCAGAATATCAGAAACTCTTTCGCACCGTCAATTTTCGCCGCTTCAATCAGCGTCATCGGGACGGTGTCCATGAATTGTTTCAGCAGGAAAAAGCCGATAGGCATTGCGAACGCGGGGATAATTACGGCGGCGTAGGTATCAACCCAGCCAAGCTGGTTCATGATTAAAAAGTTGGGAATCGCCGTAACATGCACCGAGAACATCAGCGTAACGATGACCGCCTTAAAGAACAGCCGACTGCCCGGAAAAGTATATTTTGACAAGACATACGCGCCCATTGAGGCGATGATAATATGCCCGAAAGTCCCGACTGCGGTTATAAACGCGGTGTTGAATATGTAGCGTGAAAATGTAATCCTCTCGCGGCTCATGATTGTGAACAGGTCGCGGAAATTGTTCATGGTAGGTTGTTGCACGAACAGCCGCGGTGGGAACAGGAAGATTTCGTTGAGCGGCTTGAACGCGTTATTTATAGCAAACACAAGCGGGTACGCGAAGAACGCCCCGAAAAGGATTAGCATAAGATAAACAAATATGTTCCCGCCAATAGAACGGGTTTGTCGAAGACCGCCAGCTTTCATAAATTCAATACCATGCCGCCCACGCTTGAGCAATTTTCAACGAAAATTGCGGCATGGAACCCACCTTCCTAAATTATTTTCAGCCTTTAACTCTAATTACTTTCCTATTCTTCCGATTGCCTTTTGAATGTATCTATTACACAGCACCATAATCAAGAACAGCAGTGTTGCTATTGCCGAGGCGTAGCCCATGTCAAAGCGCAGTGTGCCGTAGTCTACCAAGTGATTAATTATCGTATGCACGGCGTAATCGGTACTGGGGAAGCCGCAGAGCGCGGTCGTAATATCGCCGACTGCAAACGACTGGGTAATCGACATAACCGCCCCGAACAACAGCATACCTTTCATGTTCGGCAGCGTGATAAACCACAGTTCCTGCCAACGATTACGCACGCCGTCAATATACCCCGCCTCATACTGCGAACGGTCAACCGTTTGCAATCCCGCCACGAACGACAGGAATCCCGCACCAAGGCTCATCCACAGGATTACCACCAAGATAATAGGCATCATATAATCGGGGTTGGTAAGGAAATATATTGGCTGCCCCGTGTTAAGCCCGAGTGAGCGCAGAATCGCATTCGCGTAGCCATACTGGTCGCCGCTGAATATCAACAGCCAGACTAAAAACACCGAGCCGGATAATGTAGGCGCGTAGAATATCAGCACCGCAAACGCCCGCAACAACCGCGGCAATCCGTGTATAAACCATGCAAAGACGAACGCCATTATGTAGCCGATGGGACCTGTAATCAGTGCCATCAGTAGGGTATTCGTGACCGCCTTCAAAAATATATCGTCCCCCAAAAGCAGGTTGGTATAGTTATCCAAGCCGATAAATTTCGGCGGCTCGAAAATATTATAGTAAGTGAAACTAAAAAAAATCGAAATAATTACAGGCAAAACCAAGAAAGTTATGAACACCAACGCATAGGGGAGCAGAAACAAGTAATATGTTTTGCTCATCTTCACGTCGTACCAAAACCAGTGCATCTTCTCTTTGAAGGTCATGTTACCCCGGGTAGTTTCTTCCATGAATTTCTCCTCCTTGCGCCCCGAAATCGTATAGGCGTATAGGTTTGTTTGGCGCAAGGGGGTTTTCACCCGCACAAAATCATAACCGCGCCTTATTATTATCTGTCAATTGTCAATCATACGTCAGGATAATCCAAATTCTTTGCGCTTCTTCTCAAGTTCGTTGTTAATCGAGCGTGTGTAGTCGAGCAGGGTTTCTCTCATGTCCACCGAGTCGTTAATTACCCTACGCACTGCATTGATTATATGCCGTTGAACGTAATAGCCGCCGGGGACTTCCGGTGTTCCCACGACCCATTCCCACTGCCTGTTCAGCACCGAATTATCGCGGGCGTTCCAACCGAGCTGATTGAACGCGACCAAGTTCGCAGTCGGATACCGCGCCGCCGTACCCATCACACTTTCTAACTCCCGCCCGAACCGCAATTGCGTATCCGAGCTGACCCACCAACGCATAAATTCCCACGCCTTATCGGGGTCTTTACAATTGGACAAAATCATCGAGGCATTGCCCCAACAAGAGGTACTGCGATTGATACTGCCGTCTTCCTGCGGTATACCCGGCAACAAATCAAACCGCCACAATCCTCTGATTTCGGGTGCGAATACTGCCAATTGATTAAACATGTTATAGTCGGCAAAGCCAATCGGCATCTCGCCCGAGCGGAAGCGGTTGACAAAGTTGTAGTGCAAGGGGGCTTTGTAGTGGGTGAAAAAGCGAGTGTAGGTGTCGAACGCTGTTACCGCTTGCTCACTATCGAACAGCGAGCGCGAGCCGTCCTCGTTGTACAACGCGCCGCCAACCTGATACAACTGTGTGAAAAATCCCGATAAGTCGGGCGCGAACAACTCGCCGAACCGCCGCTCAACCGACGGAATCCCCACGCTCAAGTTCTTCTGTTGCAACGCCGGGAAGATTGCGACGACTTCGTCCCAAGTCTGCGGCGGCTCGATTCCAAGCTGTTCCAAAATATCCATGCGGTAGAACATTACCGGGAATATTTGCGTTTCGGGTATACCGTAGTACCCGCCAAGATATTCAAACGGCACAAAGGCCTCGGGGTGAAACTCCTCTTTGACCTCGTAAAAATCGGTGAAATTTCGCAAATCCTTTGCCGCACTTCTGAATGCGTAGTTAATCGGGTCGGCATTGTTGACCGTAAGTGCCACGTCCGGCCCAGAACCCGCCACGACTGCGGGCATTAACGCCGCCAAGTCCACCAAGCGCAGGTTCACGGGGTTCGCGGTGGAGGGGGTGTAAGTATCGTCTATCATTGATTTCAGAATGGTACTCTGGTCGCGGCCGCTGAATATCCAAACTTCGGTGACGTCCCGACCTCGGTGCACGTCGCCGATATTATTAAAGTCCACAAAGAAAGTTGCAAGGAACGACAAAATTTCATGCCGTGCCGTTTGGAAGAAGTTCTCGCTGACTTTCGGTGCTGTAGTATTCTCACAAGTAAGCGCAATCCAGTCTATATCTAATGGCGCGGACGACAAGCCTATCAAGGTAGTCCCGACTGCCGCAATGTTTTCCTTAAATACTACTACACCGCGCGGAATATCCTGCGGTTTTCTGACGAAGACTTCCAATTGTCGCGCAATCGACTGCAGAGTTGCAACCTCGGGGCCCATTTGGCCCGTGTACTCTATAATATCGTCCATGAGTTTGTATATGTAGCGGCTCTCGAAGTCCATGCGGGTAATCAAGTCGGGGTAGTATTCTTCAAGGCGGTAATCGCGGTTGGGGTCGGGGTCGGGGCCTGTAAGTACCAAGACTTGCAGGTAGATTTCGTTAAGGCGCAGCACAGATTCTTCAATCTGCGATAAAGTAGTACTGATGTCTCCGAGAGTAACTTGCAGCCTAATAGTATTCGTGCCGGCACCCAGCGGGAAGAACAGCGGATTGCCATTCAAGTCGGTAGGGCCGACCAAGTCCCACGAGCTGCTGAAGTGGAACGGTATAGCCAAAGCTTCTTGAAACGGAATCTCGCCATTTATAAACAAAGTACGGTTGGAGACCATTCCGCGGTTGTAATTCTGCCGCGACTTGAAGTCGAGACGATACAAGCCGTCTTCGGGTACTTCAATGTCCCATTCAATCCACTGCCCCGGTATCCCCCAGCGGCCGCCGCCTATTGCGTTGAGTGTAATATAGCGGACGCTGTACGGCTCGGTTGTGGCGGACGATGTATCGAAAAATGGGTACAGTGACGCGGA
Organism: Oscillospiraceae bacterium; assembly: GCA_009777155.1. Classification (GTDB taxonomy): domain Bacteria; phylum Bacillota; class Clostridia; order Oscillospirales; family Ruminococcaceae; genus Ruminiclostridium_E. Next base: position 20,396 of record WRMK01000004.1, on the reverse strand, counting down.
CGAGCGTGCTTTTGAATCCTCGCCCTGTATTATTATGGGCGCACTGAGCCTGTTGCCGCTGAACCGTGACAAATCGGTCTGTTGCATAAACTCGGCGTGTGTCGGCAAATCGCGGACCGGTACAAGCTCGAAACTCTTGATTGCAAGCGGCTCGTTGACCGATTCGAGCGCGATTGTATTCGCCCCCGCCTCAAAGTAAAACTTATACGGCTCGATAAAATACCCCTGTGAATCCATGAAGAACGAGGTCTCCCAACGCGGCATCTCGACCTGTGTAGCGCGAATCTGATTGTTTTGGTTGTCGGTGCGTATAGTATACGGATTGCCCGAATTATCATACTGGACCAAGTCGCCCCATGTCCTGTAAAAGGTGATTATATCTGCCCCGCGAAACGGAATCGACCCGTTAATATACACGGCGCGTTCAATGTCAACGCCCCTTGATTCAACGGGGAAGAAATCAATTTTTAAGTTGTAAAACCCTGCCGCAGGGACATCTACGGTATACTCAACAAAGGCGTATTCGTCGGTCATTAAAAATCTGCCAACATCGCCAAACTCGCCCTCGAGGTCTGTTTCAATAGTCGCACCGCGTGAATTTACAACCTCCTCACGTTCGATTACAACAGGGTTTACCAAGACTTCATTAAAATCGGCAAGGTCAATCACGACCCCCGCCGACGGAAACGCGGCGTTCGGGAATCGGTCAAGGTACCGCACATATGTATCACTGCGCCCCGACGCGGGCGCGGTCAGGTCAAAGCCCTCGTACTTCTGGTAAAAACTGCCGACCGCGCCCCGTGTAAGGGCGAAAACGACAATCACAATCACAACCGCCGCGGCAATCCCGGCGTAGATAAATTTTTTCTTGGCAGGGTCAATGTACATACTATTTTTTACCCCTTCGTAAAATTAAAGCTTGTAAGTGCAAAAATTTTTAGCTATTTTTAATAATACACTTGAATTTTGTATCTGTCTAATCATATATTGCTGTAATTTACAAAATATACGGTTTTCGGCAATATTTGAGAAGTCGCCCAAAAATTGGCAATCGCAATATTTGAAAACCTATTGACAATTTATGATTACCATGATAAAATGAGAATGCAGAATGCAGAATGCAGAAATAATTAAATTTTTTAGGTTATTTTTCAGCAGATATGCGCCTGTGAATTAATTTTCAAGTGGATTTCCGTCGGGAATAAGCCTTGTAAGCCGCTTATTTCTGCATTCTGCATTCTCATTTCTGCATTAAATATGGGGGGTGAAGGTATGATATATAAATTAGACGGCATGTTGGAAACTGTTGATTTTGGTGGGGGATTGTTTTTGATTTACCACAACGACGAGGCGACCGACTACCCCAAACACTGGCACAGTGCGGCGGAAATCATCATGCCGATTAAGGGCGGCTATGAAGTTACGGTCAACGAGACCTTGTACCCGCTCGCCGAATACGACGTGCTGATAATCCCTACCGGCGACATTCACGAGATTCATGTACCGAAAACGATAGGCGCAGGCGAGCGGATAATTTTGCAGTTCGACATCTCGCTTTTGAAGTCGGTAAAAGGCCTCACAAGCGCGTCCTACCTCTTTTTCAAGCCCCGCAAAATTACCCCCGCCGAGCACCCCGAATTGCACCCTATTATAAAGGAATCGCTCTTGGCGGCGTTGGACGAGTATCGCGGGAAAGCCGATTATTACGAGGCGAACGTCGCGGCAAAGCTGATTAACATCGCGGTTGCAATGGCGCGGAATTACCAAAGCCACGGCGAAAACCCCGAGGACTTCGCCGACCTGCCAATTTTAGTCAAGCGAAAGGCCCATATCGCCAATTTCAACCGCTGTATCGAGTACATAAATCAGCACTACAAGGAGGATATGCCGCTTGAGCTGATTTCGGGGATAGCGGGGTTCAGCAAGTTTCATTTTACACGGTGGTTCAAGCAATTCGCGGGGGTGTCTTTCTATGATTATCTCACCCGTGTGAGGGTCAAGGTCGCCGAGTCGATGCTGATAAATTCCGATGCCGCAATCACCGAAATCGCCCTCGAATCGGGCTTCCAAAGCATCGCGACCTTCAACAGGGTCTTCAAGCATAATAAGCAGTTGACGCCTACGGAGTTTCGGTTGTTGAATAATGTTTGATTTTGTTGGGGTTACGGTGGTTGCGCGGTTTTGCGGGCGAACGCAGTTCGCCCCTACATACCATGATATTTTTATGTGGTTGAAAATTATTGCTGTAGGGGCGGGTTTCCATGCCCGCCCGCGAACAACCCAGAAATGAACGGTCGGGCATGGAAGCCCGACCCTACAATAAAAATTTTCAACGACCGAAAATCTTTTTTGCACGTAGGAACGACCGCCCCCGGTCGTCCGCAAATAAACGAACCGCCGCCCAATAGCCGCCCATTCAGTTTCATTTAATTATGAAAAAGATGGGCGGCTATTAAAACTTTGCTAAAGCAAAGTTTTCTTACGTCAGTGGGGAGAATGGGCGGCGGTTTTATTCACGCAATCTCCTTACGCTTAATTGGCAACCGCGGCATAATCCGATACTGCGGCTTTTCGGCGTTGAACAGCCGATGTTTCAGCCAGCCGTCCAACAAAAAACCCACCAAAGACAACCCAAACCAAAACCCTGTGAACAATAAACAAATTTGTCCCATAAAATTGAACGGCATGTAAGAATAATCCCAGACCCCAAGGTTCAAGATGACGTTGACAATCACGCCGACCGCAAGCTCCAACGCGGTAATCAGCAACGCGCCCGCCGTCATTCGCGACAGCAAGGACATTCGCGGGCTCATCGCCCCAAGTAGCAAAAAGCACAACCCACCGAGCAAAAACATCGAGACGTGTGTGTCGCCCTGCTTGAAAATTACCTCGAGTGCGCCGTATACAAAGGCACCGAATAGGAATAGGATTGGAAACTTCATAAACACCTCGTTCTAATGCAGAAATAATAATGCAGAATGCAGAAATAATGTATTTTTTTGGTGGCTTTCCGACGGAAATATGCGTTGTAAATTTATTTATTTCTGCATTCTGCATTCTGCATTGTTATTTCTATATTTACCCTATAAAACAGTTTTATACATAAAAACCAACACATTACGAAAACTAACTGTAAAAATACATTTCGAGGTATATATGAAAAAGATTTTTACAGTGGCGGTTACGCTAACCGCCTTGATTATAACAGGGCTCACGCCCGCATACGCAAATAATTCCGACGACTACAAGCTCCCCGATGCGGCGGCGTTTATTCTAATGGAAGCCGAGACCGGGCAGATTCTCCGCAGTCACAACGAAAACCAACAGTTACCAATGTCCTCACTTGCCAAAATAATGACGCTGCTTTTGATTGGCGAGGAGTTGCAAAGCGGCAGAATCTCGCTCACCGACGACGTTCCCGCCTCCATGAACGCCCACAAGGCGACCGGCTCGGTCATCTGGCTCAACGCCGGCGAGGTCATGAAGCTTGACGAGTTGCTCAAATCGGTGGTAATCAGCTCGTCCAATGACGCGACAATCGCGCTTGCAGAGTACGTTTCGGGCAGTACCGAGGCCTTCACCGAGCGCATGAACCAACGCGCCGCCGAATTGAACCTGCAAGAGACGTTTTTCGCAGACTGCGGCGGCTTTGACGAGCGAAGTCTCTCGACCGCGTCCGACATTGCGCTGATGACCGCGGAACTGTTCAAATTAAGCGGCTTTGGCGAGATTTTCGGTCAACATTTCACCACGCGACTTTCGGCAGTGAGGGCAGGCACAGAGCGGGAAACACAGCTGTTGAACACCAACAAATTAGCCCACAGTTACCAAGGTTCAATCGGCGGCAAAGCGGGGCAATCGGCGGCGGCGGGCTTTTGCATTGCCCACTGTGCAATTCGGGACGGCATGAAACTGATTGCGGTGGTACTCGGCGCAGTCGGCGAAGACGAGCGTGTCGAAATCGGCAAGCACGTGCTTAGTGACGGCTTCCGCGACTTTGAATTTGTCACGCCCACGCCCGACAGCGAGAATTTCTCGCCCGTAAAGGTCGAGCGTGGCGTCACAAAAACCCTCGACACCGCAATCGCCGCCCCCTTGAGCTTCGTTGCACCCAAAGGCAGCGGCAAAAACGCCAAGTATATCTACACCGTCCCCGACAGTCTCGCCGCGCCGATTCCTAAAGGCGGCAGTATCGGGAAAGTCGCGGTGGAATTAGACGGCGTTGTCGTCGCGGAATACGATATTGTCGCGCTTTACGAGGTCGAGGAACTGACCTTCGCCAAGGCCCTCGAAATAATGTTGGAAAAATTTTTCAGATTTTAGTTGAAAAGTCTAAAAATATCTGCTATAATTAACTTAGTATATTAAAAACCTATTGTCCACACGTTGCTCGGAGATACCCTGCACGTAGGGGCGAACTGCGTTCGCCCGTTGTGGACTTCGCGGTTGCTTATAATAAATAATGGTGGAGGAAATTATGGCTATAAAATTAAACGAGCGATACCTCAAAAATTTCGTTGGCACACATGAACTCTGCGGCATGAGCGGCGCGGTTCAAACCGCGCATGAGCAACTTACCGCCAAAAGCGGCATGGGGAGCGACTTTCTCGGTTGGGTAGACCTGCCCGAGACCTACGACAAAGCCGAATTCGCCCGCATTAAAAAAGCCGCCGCGAAAATCACCGCCGACAGTGAAGTGCTTATCGTAATAGGCATCGGCGGCTCGTATTTGGGGGCAAGGGCGGTCATCGAGGCCCTCAAGTCTTCGCTCTATAACTCGCTCAAAAAGCCCACGCCCGACATATATTTCGCGGGCAACAGCATCAGCCCGACCTATCTGAACGAGATTATTTCACTGGTGGACAGCCGCGATTTCTCGGTCAACGTGATTTCAAAGTCCGGCACGACCACCGAACCTGCGTTGGCGTTTCGGGTTTTCCGCGACATGTTAGTCGAAAAATACGGCGAGGATGGCGCGAAAGCCCGTATCTACGCCACTACCGACGCGGCCCGCGGTACCCTAAAAGAATTGGCCGACAAGATGCAGTACGAGACTTTCACGATTGCGGACGACGTCGGCGGGCGGTTTTCGGTGTTGTCGGCGGTGGGGTTACTGCCGATTGCCTGTGCGGGGTGCGATATTGACGCGCTCATGCAGGGTGCAGGCGATGCCATGCGGGAATACAGTGTGCCTGATTTGGACAAAAACCCCTGCTACCGCTACGCCGCCCTGCGAAATATCCTGTATCGCAAGGGCAAAAGGGCGGAAATGCTGGTGGCGTATGAGAACTCGTTCGCGATGATGAGCGAGTGGTACAAGCAATTATTCGGCGAGAGCGAGGGCAAGGATAAAAAGGGCCTACTGCCCGTCTCGGCAGTATTCAGCACCGATTTGCACTCGCTGGGCCAATACGTGCAGGACGGCGCGCCGTTGCTGTTTGAAACAGTGATAGACGTGAAAACTCCGCAGAAGGACTTCTTCCTCAAAGAGTGCCCGGAAAATTCCGACGGCTTGAATTTCCTCTCGAACCGGAACATGTCCGAGGTCAATCGCAAAGCCTTTGAGGGGACGGTTTTGGCGCACGTTGAGGGCGGCGTCCCGAATATAATTCTCGAAATGCCGGAACTTAACGAGTACGAATTGGGCTATCTGATTTACTTTTTCGAGAAGGCATGCGCGATTTCGGGGTACATACTCGGCGTGAATCCATTCGACCAGCCCGGAGTCGAAAGTTACAAGAAAAATATGTTCGCCCTGCTCGGCAAACCCGGCTTTGAAGCCGAACGGGCGGCGTTGGAGAAATTGCTGAACGAATAAAAATGCACGGTAGGGGCGCACTATATGTAGGGGCGCGCCCGCAAGATACCGCGGCCCTGTAGGGGCGGGTTTCCACGCCCGCCCGCAAGACCACCGCGACCATGTAGGGGCGCGCAGTGCGCGTCCGCAAATTACACGAAGTTACAAAAAATTAGGAGGTATACGAAGATGGTTAAGTTAATTCACGGGAGACGGGGTTCGGGGAAGACAAAAATCCTTATCGACGCGATTCACACGGCGGCAGGTGTCAGCAAGGGCAACGTCGTGGCAATCCAAATCGGCTCGTCCCTCAACGGCAACATCAAACCCAAGGTAAGGCTGATTAACATTGAGGAGTACAAGGTCGCGGGGTGCAGTGAACTATACGGCTTTATCGCGGGGCTGATGGCCTCGGATTACGACTGCACCGACATTTTCATTGACGGTCTGTTGAAAATCGTCGGCACAGACTTCGAGGAAGTCGCAAAATTAATCGACCGTGTCAACGAAATAAGCGATTCAACCTGCATTACATTCACGATTTCGGCGGCCGTCGAGGAATTGCCCGAGAGTGTGAAAAAATATGTGTGAAAAAATATTTGCAATAAATATTGACAAGTCTCGCAATTAGTGATATAATATATGTCAGTGTCTAAAAAATAGCTATAATAGAACATATAGGGAGGGAATAGATATGGCTGTTCCGAAAAGGAAGGTCTCGCGTACCCGCCGCGACAAAAGGCGTTCGCAGGTCTGGAAGTTAGATGCGCCCGCTTTTTCCCGTTGTACAAAGTGCGGCGAAATAAAAACACCGCATAGAGTCTGCAAGAGCTGCGGCTTTTACAAGGGCAGGGAAATTATCGCGCAGGAAGAAGCGTAAATTGGTGTGCCACCTTTAAGGGTGCGGTTTTCCGCACCCTAATTTGTAATAGCGCGGTTTGCCGCGCCCGATTAGTAATAGCGCGGGTTTACCGCATGGTATTTTAGTGCAATAATATGATAGAAATTACAAACGTCATCGAAAATTCCCCCGCCCACAAAGCGGGAATCAAAAGCGGGAATTTCCTAATTTCGATTAATATGAACGAAATAGGGGATATCCTCGACTATATGTATTATTCTGCTGACAATATACTGAAAGTAGAATTATTTGACAAGATTTCTCGCAAAACATTGACAAAAAAAGTCAAAAAGGGCGAATACGACGACTTAGGCTTGGAATTTGACACTTTCCTAATGAGCAACGAGCGAAGTTGTGCAAACAACTGCATATTTTGCTTCATCGACCAACTGCCCCGAAAACCGCGCCCCATGCGGGATTCTCTCTACTTCAAGGACGACGACGCGCGGCTTTCGTTCTTGCAGGGAAATTATATTTCGCTTACTAACTTGACAGAACGCGAGGTTAAGCGTATAATTAAGATGAGGCTTGCCTTAAACGTCTCGGTTCACACGACGAACAAGGTACTGCGGTGTCACATGCTCGGCAATCCCCGCGCCGGTGAGGCTTTGGAGCATTTGTACGAGATTGCGCGCGCCGGGGTCGAGCTGAATTGCCAAGTCGTAATCTGCCCCGAAGTCAATGACGGCGCGGAGTTACAGCGGACTTTGGAAGATTTAACGGCACTCAAACCCGCCGTCAAAAGCATCGCCTGCGTACCCGTCGGCATTACAAAGCACCGCGAGAACCTCACCCCGCTAAAACCTTTCGACAAAGAATCGGCATTAGCCGCCCTTGAAATTATCCACAAATTCAGCGACAGAGCGGTTTTCGCATCTGATGAGTTATATATTACAGCGGGTATAATTCCACCCGATTATACAAATTACGACAAGAAATATGATGATTCCGATGATTCAGATAACGACTTCGGCGCGTTCCCGCAGTACGAGAACGGCGTGGGTATGATTGCGCTGTTACAGCAGGAGTTTTCGGAGGCTTGTGGCATAGCCACGAGACTTGGCGCACACGGCGGCGGAGCCGCGCAAATCGGCGGCGAAGCCGCGCAAGACGGCGGCGGAGCCGCGCAAGACGGCGGCGGAGCCGCGCAAGACGGCGGCGAAGCCGCGCAGGACGGCGGCGGAGCCGCGCAGAACGGCGGCGAAGCCGCGCAAATCAGCGGCGGAGCCGCACAGAGCGGCGGCGGAGCCGCGCAACACCCCCACCCCCCCAGAAAATCCATAGCAACAGGAGTTTCAGCCGCGCCCTTCCTAAAGGAACTGCTCGAAAAACATTCGTTTATATCAGGCGAAAACGCGAAAAAACCCCCGTTCGTACCGACCGAAAACATGAAAAACCGCCCACTCGAAAAACCCCCGTTCATATCCGACGAAAACGTGAAAAACCGCCCACTCGAAAAAAATTCGTTCACATCGGGCGAAAACGTGAAAATATACCCAATCGAGAACAACTTTTTCGGCAAAACCGTAACGGTAGCAGGCTTAGTAACAGGCGGCGACCTAATCCAACAACTGCTCCCCCACAAGGCCCATCTCGGCGAAGAACTGCTAATTCCGGCGGTAATGCTCCGCGCAGACGGCGACATGTTCTTAGACGACGTAACGCCCGCCGAAGTCGAGGCCGCCCTCGGTGTAAAAGTCCGCGTAATCGCGGTTGACGGCTACGAATTATACGACGCTTTAAAGTGGTAAATTCTGCTATTTTACGGGCGATTGGAAATCGCCCCTACAATATATCCGCATATTGTTTGCAGAGACCCTATATGTAGGGGCGCGCATTGCGCGTCCGTCGCAATAGGTTCAACGCATGTAGGAGCGATTCGCCCGTATCTCGCAATCATCTGTTTGCATTTAATGACCGATTGCGAACCCCGCTATTTTGCGGACGGGCAATGCCCGCCCCTACAATATGTAGATGAAACAAAAAATAACCGCCATATGTAGGGCCGCAGCATTACTTCGCAAGCGATGCGCGTCCGTCGCAATAGGTTCAACGCATGTAGGAGCGATTCGCCCGTGTGTCGCAATCACCTGTTTGCATTTAATGACCTATTGCGAACCCCGCTATTTTGCGGACGGGCAATGCCCGCCCCTACAATATGTAGATAAAATAAAAAAATAACCGCCATATGTAGGGGCGCGCATTGCGCGTCCGTCGCAATAGGTTCAACGCATGTAGGAGCGACTCGCCATGGTTTGTCCGTGTGTCGCAATCATCTGTATACATTAACCAAAAGGAGTACAAACCGTGTCCCTTGCAGCAATCGTAGGCCGCCCGAACGTGGGCAAATCCACGCTTTTCAACAAGCTCACCGGCGCGCGTACCGCAATCGTGGACGACACGCCCGGTGTTACCCGCGACAGAATTTACGGCAAGTGCGAATGGCTCGGCCGCGAATTTTCCTTGGTGGACACAGGCGGAATCGACCGTCAAGACACCGGCGAAATTCTGACCTCAATGCGTGAGCAAGCCGAATTGGCGATTGAAACTGCCGATGTAATCATCTTTGTCACCGATTTGCGGAGCGGCGTCACCGCAGGGGACAAGGAAGTCGCGGCGTTGCTGCAAAAAAGCGGTAAACCCGTAGTTCTGGGCGTGAACAAATGCGATACCGTCGGGGATTTGCCGGCGGAGTTGTACGAGTTCTACAACTTAGGCATCGGCGCGCCGTTCCCCCTCTCGTCGGTACACGGGCACGGCACGGGCGACATGCTCGACGAGGTGGTAAAGCACTTGCCACCCGAGCAATCCACCGAGCAACCCGATAAATTGGCAATAGCGATAATCGGCAAGCCCAACGCCGGGAAATCCTCGCTTGTGAACAAGATTGCGGGCGAGAACCGCATGATAGTCTCGGACGTGGCAGGGACTACCCGCGACGCCGTTGACACCGAAATTGTTCATATGGGCGAAAAATATGTACTAATCGACACGGCGGGCCTGCGCCGCAAGAGCCGTGTCAGCGAGAACGTCGAGAAATACGCGGCACTGCGGGCGTTCATGGCGGTTGACCGCGCCGATGTCTGCGTGATGATGATTGATGCGGTCGAGGGTTACACCGAGCAGGATTCAAAGGTCGCAGGGTACGCCCACGACAAAGGAAAACCAACGGTAATCGCCGTTAACAAATGGGATTTAATAGAAAAAGACGACAAGACTATGAAGGAGTTCACCAAAGACTTAGAGCGGGATTTTTCCTTCATGAAATACGTGCCGTTCGTCTTCATATCGGCACTCACGGGCCAAAGAATCAATAAGCTGTTCGAGCTTGTGCGGTACGTCTCGGAGCAAAACGCACGGCGCATTTCCACAGGCATGCTGAATGATATGTTAGCGGTAGCAACAGCGCGGGTTCAGCCCCCCACCGACAAAGGCAGACGCCTGAAACTCTACTATATTACACAAGCCAGCGTAAAACCCCCAACCTTCGTAATTTTCTGCAACAAAATCGACCTTTTCCACTTCTCCTACCAAAGGTATATAGAAAACCAAATCCGCGAGACGTTCGAGCTTGGGGGAACGCCGATTGTGATTGTTGCGAGGGAGCGGGGCGAATAATTAATAATGAATAAGGAATAAGGAATAATTTTGGTGTCGCTTGGCGACGATTTCCGATTGAATAATTTAGAACTCGATTCCCTTTCTTTCGGGATTATTAAAGTCTAAACTCGCAATCAGTTTCTTCACGGTCATTAGAGTCTAAAACCCGTCCGCCGCAGCGGACACCACAATTATTCATTGTTCCTTATTCACTATTCATTGAATTTTGCAAGGAGTGCGTTATGACAAGAAATCAAACACAAGTATTCGAGATACTTCAAGATATTCCCGATGATAAATTATCTGCCGCAATTGAGATATTAAAGGGCTTGCGGGCGTTGTACAGGCTTCCCGAAGCGGATACGGTGCAGGAAAATGCAAGTGCCGATATTCATGGTGGCGCGTTCGGAATCTTGCACAAGTACGCAAACCCCGACTTAATCCCGCTCGAAAAAGAAGCGTGGGGAATGGCGGTGAGGGAAAAATATGCTGTTGATTGATGCAAACGCGATACTGCGCTATATGCTGAACGACAATCCCGAAATGGCGGTCAAAACCCGCGATTTAATCGCAAATTCCAAGGTTTATCTTAGGCATGAGGTGTTGGCTGAGGTTGTTTATGTGCTGAACAAAGTCTATATGTTGCCGAAAACCGAAATTGCCGCAAGTCTCGAAGAATTACTTGCCAATCCGAATATAGAGACCGAGGCAAAAGGCGTTGTCGCAGTGGCTTTGAAGGCATATAAAGACCTGAACATGGATTTTGTGGACTGCATTTTGTATGCTTTCAAGGTTGTCTGCAATCACGATGTATTTACGTTCGATAAAAAGCTTAACAGTATGATAAATAGAATAGGGAGTGCCGAAAAAGCATGATACTTCTATGTTATTTAATAATGCTCGCCGCGCCCTACTTGATTTGCGGGATTAATTCTGCTATAATAGTAACAAGAATCAAAAGCGGCGTGGATATACGCACCCTCGGTTCGGGCGGCGCGGGGCTGACAAACGTCCTGCGTACCCAAGGCAAGACGGCGGCAGTCTTCGTGCTGTTTGGGGACGTGCTGAAAGGCGTGGCGTCGGTGATTGTAGTGCGTTTGGCGTTTTTGTACCTCGCCGACACCAACACCGCAGATTTATCCCTCGGCATGAACTGGATTGCATACTTCGCAGGAATTATGGCGTGTCTGGGCCACGTCTTCCCGCTCTACTACGGCTTCAAAGGCGGCAAAGGTGTACTGGTAACTTTGGCGGTACTTTACGCCATCGACTGGGTCTCGGCGAGTATACTCCTCGGCATATTTATAACGGTCGTGGCGGCGACTCGATATGTCTCGCTCGGCTCGGTAATCGCGGGGGCTTGCTATCCCATTTGCGTGTTCACACTAAGCCTCATGAAAAACGACGTCTCGGCATACCCCAATCTCGCCTGCTCATTAGTAATCGCGGCAATCCTGATTTTCATGCACAGGGGTAATATAAAACGACTAATCAACAAAACCGAGCGCAAACTCGGGGTCAGCGAACGGTTCAAAAAACCGGACAACGAACCCGATACGGAATAAATTCCCTGTACGTAAAGGCAGAGGGGGGTAGTAGGGGGTCTGTGTCTGCTCTACCGCAAAGAGCCACACGCCCGCGTTCTACGATTGATAAAGTCTAACCTTCTCGAGCCGAACCGTTATCAGATAGCACGTGCCTATTTGAGAGTGCAGACTTTTCAAGTAGATAAAACCTATTAAGTCGTGAACTTGTAAGGTCGCAATCGAGAAAGTGGAGTCTGAACAGTCTGTGTGGCGGGCTGGCGGTTATTTGCGCCCGCCGTACCCCTACTACCCCCCTCTGCCCCCCACACTCGCAAAAATTCCCCTGAATGTAGGGGCGCGCATTGCGCGTCCGTGTTTAAAAAATTCCCCGATACACAATAGGCACGCACCATGTAGGGGCGAACTCACCAAGGCGCGCCCGTGATAAAAAATCCCGCAAATATATAGGGGCGATTTCCAATCGCCCGTGGGTTAAAAATTCCCCCGAATGTAGGGGCGCGCATTGCGCGCCCGTGATAAAAAATCCCCACAAACAATTCAGAATCAAAGGAGCATTGCTATGAAAAAACTACCCGCTTCCCTCCTCACCGCACTAATAATAATCACAGCGGCTGTGTCGGCTTCGGCGCAGGTAATTGTAGACGAGCCTACCCAAGGCTACAGAACCCACGAACCCTCAACCCTCGACTACGAGCTGTGGCACAGCACCGCAGGTGTCGAAAAGGCACTGATGGTCATCGAAGACGACGGGACTTTCCTGTCCGAGTGGAACACAACCGGCGGCCGAAACATAATTTTCCGCACGGGGAGACGATTCGGCAGACTTCGGAACTATTCCGAGTGGGGCGATATTTCGATAAACTATGACGTGCAATACGTTGCAGACGGGGACTCGGCAATCGGCGTCTACGGCTGGTATCGCAACCCGACAATCGAGTATTATATTATCGAGGCATGGCAAGGCGAACGCCCGGTCGGCGATACTCACATCGGCGAGTTTACAGTGGACGGCGACACCTACGACATCTCAATTTCCGCACAATATAACACGGAAACGCCTTTCGGCACGCTGAGTTTTTACCAAGTTTGGAGTACCCGCAGAACCGCACGTACCGCAGGTACAGTCTCGGTCAGCGAGCATTACAAAACCTTTGATGAACTGCTTGCCACCATGGGTATAGAAGTTGACATCGAGCGGAGCAGGTCTGCCATAGGCGAGTCGATTTTGAACGAGACCTCGCTCTATGTGCAAGGGCAGAACAGCGTGGGTTCGGCGCAGGTAGACCTTTTTGAGTTGACATATGACGGCCAAACGGTCGGCGGCGGCCAAACAAGCGCGATTCCGACCGCGCCGGTGACACCTACCGAAACGGTTGAAACACCCGCAACTACCGAAACTACCGATACTCCCGCAACCCCGACCACAGAATCAACTTCAGATTCACCGCCCGCTCCCGCCCCCGCACCTGCCCCCGCCGCCGCCGACACCACAGCAACCGACGCAAACAGCGGCTCGAATCCGTTAGTGATTATACTCGCGGTCTTCGTCATGGTGGGTGTTCTGATAGCAATCGTAGGCTCGGTTAACACCGCAAAAGCGAATAAATAGAAAGGCATGGTAATGCAAGATGAAAAAACATGCAAGTGTATTATTAACAGCACTAATGTTGGCAATGACGATTGTAACGGCATCGGCGACCGACCAGCTTATACTCGACAACGAGGTCGGCCAAGACAGCCACGGCGGCTTCGACTTCGAGGTCTGGCGCAGCAGTGACCGCGCCGAGACCCATATGCTCTTGGAGGAAAACGGGCTGTTCGTCTGCGAGTGGAACACCGCGCCGACGCGGCGTTCGCTTTTCCGCTCGGGCAGGCGATACGAGGAGGAAAACCTCACCCACAGGCAAATGGGCGAGATTACGCTAACCTATGACGTAGTCTACACTGCAACCTCAGGCTCGTCGTTTTTCGGCGGCTTCGGCTGGATGGGCAACGGCGATAAAGGTACACTCGTGGAGTATTATATAGTCGAGAACTGGGGCGGGGTTGAAGTCCGCGGCAATGACGAGTTGGAAGTATACGCAATCGACGGCGAGAATTATAACCTATTCGTGACCTATGTTGAAAACGCCCTCCACCTTGATGGCGAGGGCGCGTACACCCAAATCTGGGCGGTTCGTGAGAACAGGCGGCACAACGGCACGGTCAACGTCAGCGAACACTTTTACGAGTGGGAGCGGCAGCTCGGCATCGAATTCGGCGGCATGCGCGAGGTGTCACTCGCGGTACGCGGCGACCACGGTGAGGGTAGGGCGCAGGTTGACCTGTTTGAGCTGATACTCGGCGGGTTCAAAGTCGGCGGCGGTCAAGTCGAGGTAACACCGCCCGAAACTGCTCCCGAAATTGAAGAAGTCCCCGACGAAACTCCCAACGAAACTGTGCAAGAAAACACAAGCGTTGACCCCGACGCCCCCGCACCCCGCCCCGCCCCCGCACCTGCACCCGCCGCTGATGTTGATAATGCCAACGAGGGTTCAAACTCCTTGATGGTGATACTTGCGGGCGTAGTTGCAGTCGGCGTGGTAGCCGCGGCGGTTGGGTCGGTAAATCTAAAGAAGCGATAATCGGAAACGGTTAAAAATATTACGGAAGGCGTGAACCGTGCCGCAAAATCCCTCTAAATCAGCGCGAACAGCGGCGGCACGGCATTGAAAGTATGGCAAGTAGCGTTAAAATATCGGTCTTAGGTTGCGGGTTCGGTGCGGCACTTTCTGCACTGTGGCAGAGCAACGGGCATAGCGTGACGGCGTGGACAAAGTTTCAAGCCGAGGTTGACGCAATCAAGCGTGACGGCGAAAACACGCGAGTTTTGCCCGGCATAAAACTCTCACCCGAAATAAATTTCACAGCGAGTATCTCCGAAATCAAAGACAGCGAAATCCTCGTCTTCGCCGTCCCGTCGGAATTTATCCGCGAGACCGCACTTGCCGCCGCTGAATTTGTCGGCGAGAAGACGATTATAGTCAGCGCGGGCAAAGGATTTGAGCGTGTAACTCAAAAACGGCTTTCGGAAGTGCTTGTCGAGGTATACCCGCGTAATCAAATCGCAGTACTCACCGGGCCGTGTCACGCGGAGGAAGTCGGCAAGGGCGTGCCTACGACGGTTGTCTGTGCGAGTAAGTGGAAAGAGGCGGCGTTCTGCGTGCAGGAGAATTTGCAGAGCGAGACCTTTCGGATATACCTCTCGGACGACGTCAAAGGTTGCGAACTCGGCGGCGCGCTCAAGAACGCAATCGCGCTTTGCTGCGGGATTGTGCGGGGTATGGGCCTCGGCGATAATGCTTTGGCGGCATTAATGACACGGGGCTTGGCGGAAATCACCCGCCTCAGTGCCGCTTGTGGGGCGCAGTGGCAGACCTTCACGGGCTTGTCGGGCATGGGCGACTTGATTATCACTTGCACCTCGGAATTGTCTCGAAATGGCCGCGCAGGTAAACTTATCGGCGAGGGCATGGCGGCGGAGGCCGCAGTCGCAAAAACCGGAACTGTAGAAGGGTATTACACCGCCAAAACCGCCTTGGAATTAGCAGATAAATACAAGGTAAACCTGCCGATAATCGAGCAACT
This sequence comes from Oscillospiraceae bacterium, assembly GCA_009777155.1. GTDB lineage: Bacteria > Bacillota > Clostridia > Oscillospirales > Ruminococcaceae > Ruminiclostridium_E. Next base: position 4,924 of record WRMK01000004.1, on the reverse strand, counting down.
TTGCAAAATACTGTTCGAGGGTGAAAGGCCCGAAAAGGCACTGAAAACCCTCATGAACCGCCCTGTAAAATGCGAAAAGGAAGAATACTGGACCTGCGAATTTTGCGAGACTAATACCGACAAGGGTGACATATGTGGTTGATATTTGCGTTACTTGGTGCAATTTTCGCGGCGTTGACTGCGATTTTCGCCAAAATCGGCTTGGATAATGTTGACACAAACTTAGCGACGGCAATCCGAACGATTGTAGTACTGCTAATCGCGTGGGGCGTAGTCTTTATAACGGGCAAGCAGGGCGAAATCACCGCGATTACTCAAAAAAGCTGGCTGTTTCTAATCCTATCGGGCTGTGCAACCGGGATTTCATGGTTGTTTTACTTTCGGGCAATGCAGCTCGGCTCGGTGTCAAAAGTAGTCCCGGTGGACAAATTGAGCGTGGTGATTACGATGGTCTTGGCGTTCGTAATCCTGCGCGAAACGGTGGATGTGAAAGCGATAATAGGCGGCGTGCTGATTGGCGCAGGAACATTAATTTTAGTAATATAGCAACAAATGAGAATGCAGAATGCAGAATGCAGAAATAATTTAGTTTCAAAGCAGTTCTCAGCAGATATGCGCGATGTGATTTAATTAAGAAATCTACTTAGAATATTTAATTATTTCTGCATTTTGCATTATTATTTCTGCATTAAATATGAGGTTCAAGAATGAGATACATAACAGCGGACAATTTAAAAGAGGGCATGACAGCAGGGAAGCCGCTTTTCGGGGACTCCGGGCATATCCTCATACAAGCCGGCACCACCATAACCGACCGAGTAATCGCGAAACTCAAGGAGATGGGGCACAGCGGGCTCTACATTGACGACGCCTTTTCGGAAGGTATCGAAGTCGAGAGCGTAATCTCGCAGGAAGTGCGGAACAAGAGCGCGATATTAATGCACCACCTGAGGGGCAGTGCAATGAAAGGCAACTCTAAATTTTTCCAAAGCAACATGAAGAAAATCACCGACGTTTTGAGTCAACTGATTGACGAAATAATGAACTCAAACGCGCCGATAATCAGCATAACGGACATGAAAGATTTCGACAAGTACACCTATCAACACTCGATAAACGTCTGCGTTTTGGCGTGTGTGATTGGTTTGGAGTGTGATTTGCCGCGCCGACAATTGAAAAGCTTGGCAATGGCGGCAATCCTGCACGATATAGGCAAAATTTTTATCGACATAAATCTGCTCAACAAGCCGGGCAAATTGACCGACGAGGAATTTGAGCTGATTAAGACACACGCCGCAGTCGGGGTTGAGAAGCTGAAACTTAAAAAGTCACTGCCATTTACGGTAACTTCGGCAATTATGAACCACCACGAGCGATACGACGGCACGGGGTATCCCTACGGCAAAAAGTCCGCGCAAATCCCGTTCGAGGCGCAGATTATCGCAATCGCGGACGTCTACGACGCCATGACCTCCAAGCGCGCCTACGCCGAGGCTGTGCCGCCCCCCGAGGCCTATGAGTACATATCGGGCAACTCGGGCGGGGAGTTTAATCCTAAGTTGGTTGAAATTTTCATGAAGAAAGTCGCGCCGTTCCCGCTCGGGGTGCAGGTGCAACTCTCGAACGGGCAACACGGCATTGTCTGCAAAAACTACGAGAATAATCTGCTGCGGCCGTTGGTGAAACTGCTCCCCGAGGACGGTGCGGACGACGAGAGGTATATCGACCTTAGGGATGATGTGGGGTCTTATAATATTGTTGTTGAGAGGATTTTGTTGTAGGGGGTTGAAAGTGGTTAGTGTGAAAGCCTGTTGGGTTTTCACCCCCCTGTCGTAACAAAACTTTGCTTTAGCAAAGTTTTTAATAGCCGCCCATCTTTTTCATAATTAAATGAAACAGAATGGGCGGCTATTCAACAGGCTTCATCTAAAACGAAAATCTATTTTCGCCTCTTTCAAAATTCCGTTTGCAGAATGGCGAGATTTAATTTTCCCATCGACCGAAACGGATTTTTGAATTTCGGGGTTAAACCAAATGTCGTGGTCGCCTTTGCCGTGTCTCTCGAAAAAGTAACCGTTTTCTTTCAAGACTTCCCGCACTTTCTTCTCGTACTCCGCCATTACCCAAAAACCCTCTCAACCTCACGAAAATTAATCAAAAGGTCTTCGTCAAATTCCACGCCATTAAGCTCCAGCAATTCGGGTGCCGCGAGCTTTACTCGCTTCTTTAGAGTCTCCTTAGACTCCGACTCCAAAACAAGCCCCGGAACATCTTCGCTCATGGCAATCCAAACATCAACTTCTTCGTCATATATTAGATAAATAATTACGCACTTTATTTTTTCCAATGTAGCAGTCATATCCCCACATCCTTTCTTCAAAAAACCCCTCAACAAAGCCCCCAAGGCTACCCCTAACACAAGTATAACATATTTCGACATAACTGTCAACCCCCGACGAACAATTTACAATTGACAATGGACAATTGATAATTATATTTTACTTTGAAAGTTACGAGAAAAAAAGCAAAGCCTGTCGATTTTTCAACAGGCTTTTTAATTAAATTAATTGTCCATTGTCAATTATACATTGTCAATTGTTCGTCTCACTAACCGCCACCGCGCACGCCACCGTCGCGCCTACCATCGGGTTGTTCCCCATGCCTATTAGGCCCATCATTTCCACGTGTGCGGGGACCGAGCTTGAGCCCGCGAATTGCGCGTCGCCGTGCATGCGGCCCATTGAGTCGGTCAAGCCGTAAGACGCCGGGCCTGCCGCCATGTTGTCGGGGTGCAAAGTTCTGCCTGTGCCGCCGCCGGACGCGACTGAGAAATACTTCTTGCCGTTCTCGTTCGCCCACTTCTTGTACGTCCCTGCAACAAGGTGCTGAAAACGAGTGGGATTTGTCGAGTTCCCCGTAATCGACACCTCGACATGCTCATGCTTCATAATCGCCACGCCCTCGATTACATCATCGCAACCGTAGACCTTAACCTTGGCTTTTTCGCCGTCCGAAAAGGCGATTTCCTTGACAATTTTCAAGTCGTCGTTCGGAATGTCGTACTCAGTTTCAACGTATGTAAAGCCGTTAATCCGCGAAATTATATACGCGGCATCTTTGCCGAGTCCGTTTAGGATTACACGCAACGGCTCTTTCCGGGCCTTGTTTGCGGTACGCGCTATGCCGATTGCGCCCTCTGCCGCCGCGAAACTCTCGTGTCCCGCCAAAAAGCAGAAGCAACTGTTTTCTTCTTCAAGCAACATTGCGCCCAAGTTGCCATGCCCCAAACCCACATCGCGGCTTTCCGCTACCGAGCCGGGTATGCAGAAAGCTTGCAGACCTTTGCCGATAGTCGCGGCGGCTTTTGCGGCTTGTGTCGCGCCGGTCTTGACGGCGATTGCAGTACCGAGGGTGTACGCCCAAACAGCGTTCTCGAACGCAATAGGCTGCACGCCCTTGACGATTTCCTCGACGTTTATACCCTTTTCAAGGCACAAATCCCGCGCCGCCTCAAGGCTCTCAAAGCCATATTCTTTAAGGCACTCGGCAATCTTACCCTCACGCCTGTTCTGCCCTTCAAATTTAATATTACTCATGTGTAAAATCATGTCCTTTCATTTAATTTAATGCAGAAATGAGAATGCAGAATGCAGAAATAATTTAATTTTTAAGCCGTTTTCCGACGGAAACAAACATCGTAATCCTATTTATTTCTGCATTCTGCATTCTGCATTCTGCATTATTCTTCGCGTGGGTCAATATACTTGACCGCTTCGTCAAATCTGCCGTACCTGCCCACGTTGGCTTTGTAGGCTTCATCGGGGGTCTTGCCGCGGCGAATATCTTCGAGCATTTTGCCGACTTTGACAAATTCGTAGCCGATAACTTCATCGTTTTTGTCAAGTGCCATCTTGGTTATGTAGCCCTCTGCCATTTCCATATAGCGCACGCCTTTTGCCTGTGTCGAAAAAATAGTCCCGACCTGCGAACGCAAGCCCTTGCCCAAATCCTCAAGCCCTGCTCCAACGGGTAGCCCGCCCTCGGAGAATGCCGTCTGTGAGCGGCCGTAGATAATTTGCAGGAACAATTCCCGCATTGCCACGTTAATGGCATCGCAGACCAAGTCTGTGTTCATGGCCTCGAGAATGGTTTTGCCGGGCAGAATTTCCCCCGCCATAGCCGCCGAGTGTGTCATGCCGGAACAGCCGAGTGTTTCGACCAACGCCTCCTCAACAATGCCGTTTTTGACGTTGAGGGTCAATTTGCATGCACCTTGTTGCGGCGCGCACCAGCCCACGCCATGGGTGAGGCCGCTGATGTCGGTAATCTCGCGGGCCTTTGTCCATTTGCCTTCCTGTGGAATCGGCGCAGGGCCGTGACTGGCACCTTTCGCCACGGTACACATCTGCTCAACTTCGTGTGAATAGCTTAACATAATTTAATCCTTTCGTTGTTTAATAATAGCTGATTGCTTACGGACGGGCAATGCCCGCCCCTACAATATGTAGATGAAGTATTAAAACATGTAGGGGCGCAGCATTTCTTCGCAAGCGATGCGCGTCCGTGAGTTTCGCAATCGCCTATTTTTAATAAGTATACCACAACCTATTGCGAAATTCAATAGGTTTATGTTAAAATCTCTTAGCCTCCTTAAAAATCATCCGCTTACGCCTAAGTGTCATGTAATCAATCGTGTTCATCATGGCTTTTTGGCACAGCACCGATTCCTTTATCGGCTTTACGATAAAGTCGCACGCGCCGAGGTTAATCGCCGCCGTGACGTGGTCGGTTGAGCCTTCGGAGGTCAAGAAAATTATCGGTGTTTCATCGTGTTCGGGGAACTTGCGGATAATCGGCACGAGGTCAAACCCCGTCATCTTAGGCATCAGATAGTCGAGCAGGAACAGGTCGGGCGTGAGCCTTT
>WRMK01000003.1 GCA_009777155.1 Oscillospiraceae bacterium | reverse complement strand
CTAAAATTACAACGCTTATTTCCGTCGGAAATCCACTTGAAAATTAAATTATTTCTGCATTTTGCATTCTGCATTCTGCATTATATTGAAAGGTTTTGATTTATATGCTACTTACAGTTGATGCAGGGAACACCAACACAGTTTTCGCGGTTTTTGACGGCGAGAAACTCGTGTTTGAATCCCGCGTAAACACCGACACAGCGCGCATGAAAGACCAGTACGCTGTTACTTTGATGGACATTTTCAAACTGCGAAACTTGCCGACATCAAGCATTACGGGCGCGATAATTTCGTCAGTCGTCCCGCCGACAACAGCGCAAATTAAGGCGGCGATTCACGACCTTTTCGGTATCGGCTCACTGCTAATCGGGCCGGGCCTCAAAACAGGGCTGAACATAAAAATCGACGACCCGTCCTGCCTTGGCGGCGATTTGGTCTGCGGCTCGGTGGCGGCAAAAGAATTTTACAAAATGCCCTGCATAATTATCGACATGGGTACTATCATAAAGGTACAGGCGCTCGATAAAACCGGCGCGTTTGTCGGGTGTACCTTGTCGCCCGGCATGGGGATAAGCTTTGAGGCGATGGATAGGGAAACGGCGGCGTTACCTTTGGTCGGCGTGGACAAAGTCGAGCGGGTAATCGGGACTAATTCCCCCGACAGCATACGCTCGGGCGTTCTGCACGGCATAGGGTGCATGTTGGACGGCTTGGTAGAACGGTTCGAGGAAGAACTCGGCGTGCAAAAAGAACAATGCACAGTAGTCGTAACAGGCGGCAACGCCCCCCAAATTAAGCCCTATTGCAGACGAGATTTCGAGGTAAACCCGCACCTTGTGTCGCAGGGGTTGAGGGTGGTTTATGAGAAGAACCGGTAAATAATGCAGAATGCAGAATGCACAATGCAGAAATAATTTAGCTTTTTAGGTAGTTTTCCGACGGAAAAAAACATCATAATTTTATTTATTTCTGCATTCTGCATTGTCATTTCTGCATTAAATAAAAAGCGTTTCACCCGCAACGGGGAAACAGCACAGAAAGGAAATCAAACAATGGCAAATCAACAAAACAGCAGAGCGATTCGCTCCCGAACGCTCATGCTCACACAACTCGGCGTATTGACGGCGGTCGTCGTCATACTGCAACTCCTTGCAATCGCAATGCGCCCCCTGTTCCCGCTTTTCACAATCTCGCTCGTTCTGATTCCGATTACGGTCGGCGCGGCAATCATCGGCGTAAAAGCAGGCGGTTGGCTCGGCTTGGTATTCGGCGCGGCGGTGTTACTCTCGGGAGATGCCGCACCATTCTTAGCCTTTAACGTACCCGGAACAATTATCACGGTGTTACTTAAAGGGCTTGCGGCAGGGCTTGCGGCGGGCGCGGTCTACAGACTGCTTGCCCCCAAAGGCAGAACCCTCGCGGCGGCGGCGGCAGGTGTAATCTGCCCCATTGTAAACACTGGTGTGTTTGTTCTCGGCTCATACGTTTTCTTCCTTCCACTTCTCGCAGAATGGGGCGAGGGTAGCGGCTTCGCAAACAGCACCGCCTATATCTTTTTTGGATTAGTAGGCGTTAATTTCCTTGTCGAATTGGGGTTAAACCTTGTCATGATTCCCGTAATCGTGCGTTTAATCCAATACGGTCAAGACAGGCGAGTAACTTAGCGAGTAACTTAGAAAGAACCCTCTAAATGATATTTTTTAATTCAATAGCCGGGCAACTCCCCGAATACGGAGGGTTGGCCCGGAGCATTACAAGCAGAAGCGATACTCCCCCCGTATTACTTACGGGGCTTTCGCTGATTCACAAAGCGCATTTCTTAGCCGCATTAGCACTCGAAGACGGCGCGGAATCCTTCATAGTTTTAGTTGAAACTGAAAACGAGGCACTGCGCCTAACCGAGGATATTAACACCTTCTGCAATTCGCAAGTCGCCTTAGTCTACCCCGCAAAAGACCTGAATATAGGCGGCTTTGAGGTCAATTCGAGAGAATACGAACACCGCCGACTGAACGTACTCAGCCGTGTCATAACGAGTAGATTAAAAATCGCAGTAGCCACAAGCGAAGCGGCAGGGCAATTCACCACGCCCCCGAAAGTCCTCGCCCAACAAACCCTCGTAATAAATCAAGACGACGAAATCGCCCTTGACACGTTGGCACTGCGCCTTGTCGAGATGGGCTTTTCGCGGTGCGACATGGTTGAGGGGGTCTCGCAGTTTTCGATACGCGGCGCGATTGTCGATATTTACGCGGTCAATCACGAGTTACCTGTGCGGATTGAATTTTGGGGCGATACCCCCGACAGCATAAGTTTCTTCGAGCCGGAAACACAGCGGCGTGAGGAGAATACGCTTACAGAAATCGACATTGCACCCTGTTTTGAAAGTTACGAAACAACCGAAAACGCGACATTATTCGACTACGCACCCCACTGCATTATCTGCGAACAGCAGAACTGCGCCGAGAGTTACCGCGCCGCCTGTATTCGGCACGAGGAAGACTTGAAACAGTTGGTAGTGGATAGTGGACAGTTGCCGGTTGCGAGTCGGCAGAAACGCAATCGCAACAAGTACATGCTCACAAACGGCGAGTATAAGGAAATTTCTGCCGAAAAAACCCGCGCCTATCTTGACACTTTTATGCGGGGACACCGCGATTTGCAAGTGGCAACCGCACAAAGCATACGCGCTCATCAGTTATCAAGTTGGAGCGGCGAGTATAAGTTGCTGAAAACCGAGCTCGCCGATTATTTTTCCAAGGGCTACGCCGCATGCGTTTTCGGCGGCACCGAAAAAGCCGCGCGAACCTTGGCGCAGGACTTGAAAGACGACGGCTTGCCCGTGGATTTTGCGAGTGACCCCAAAAAAATATACGCCAAGCGTGCCTATATTTTGGCGGGAACTGTAGGCGCGGGCTACGACTACCCCGATGCAAAGTGCGTAATGTTGAGCCTTGCGAAAACGTCAAGCGGTGCAAGTGGAAACACGGCTGTTTTAGGCACTGCAATACGCCGCAAAAAGAAACGCGCCGGTGAGGAAATTCGCAGTCTCACCGACATTTCCGCGGGCGATTACGTAGTCCATCAGAATTACGGCATAGGAATTTTTGAGGGCGTGACGAAACTCACGGACGGCGGCGTGAGTAAGGATTATATCAAGATAAAATACGCAGGTACAGACGTGCTTTATGTGCCGGTGACACAGCTTGATTTCATCTCGCGATACATCGGCAACACCGATGCGGTCTCGCTGAAACTCAATAAAATTAATGGCGACGCGTGGCAGAAAGCCAAGGTCAAAGCCAAGGCGGCGGCGGCAGAATTGGCAGAAGAATTGATTAAGCTTTACTCGAAACGGCTCAAGTCTCGCGGGCATCAATTCCCCGCTGATAATTCCGAGCAGGTGGAGTTTGAGGAGCATTTCAGCTACATCGAGACCGACGACCAACTCCGCTGTATCGAGGAAATCAAGGCCGACATGCAGGACATTAAACCCATGGACAGACTGCTCTGCGGGGACGTCGGGTTCGGCAAAACCGAGGTCGCGCTACGCGGCGCATTCAAGTGCGTAATGGACGGCAAGCAGTGCGCCTTGCTCTGCCCGACCACAGTCCTCGCGTGGCAACATTACCAAACCGCAATCAAGCGCATGGGAAATTTCCCGGTAAATATAGAATTACTTTCCCGATTCCGCAGTCCGAAAGAAATTAGGGCGGTCATAAGCAAGCTGAAAAAAGGCATAGTTGACCTTGTTATAGGCACTCATCGTTTAGTGCAGAGCGACGTCGAGTTTCACAACTTAGGGCTTGCAATCATAGACGAGGAACAGCGTTTCGGCGTTAGTCACAAAGAAAAATTCAAGGAAAAATTCAGCGGGGTAGACGTGCTGACTTTGTCGGCGACACCCATTCCGCGGACGCTCAACATGGCAATGAGCGGAATCCGCGACATGAGCGTGATTAACACACCCCCGCAAGACCGCCAACCCGTGACGACCTACGTAATCGAGCACGACAAAAGCGTAATCGCGCAGGCAATCAATAAGGAACTCCGCCGAAACGGACAAGTTTATTACATTCACAATCGCATTGAGACGATTCTCGACTGCGCCACAGACCTGCTGAAACTATGCCCGGACGCGCGAATCGCAACCGCACATGGCAAGTTGAACGAGGACGAATTGCTCGAAGTTTGGCGAAAATTATTGGACAACGAAATCGACGTTCTGGTTTGCACAACCTTGATTGAAACGGGCGTAGACGTCCCGAATGTCAACACTCTTATAATCGAAAACGCCGACCACATGGGCTTGGCGCAGTTGCATCAATTGCGCGGTCGTGTCGGCAGGACGAACAAGCGCGCCTACGCTTATTTTACTTTCAAACGCGGCAAAGTCTTGTCGGAAATTTCGACAAAGCGGCTTAATGCTATCCGCGAGTTTACCCAATTCGGCTCGGGCTTCAATATCGCAATGCGGGATTTGGAGATACGCGGCGCGGGTTCAATTCTGGGCGCAAAGCAGTCGGGGCATTTAAGCGCGGTGGGCTACGATATGTATCTGAAACTGCTCAATGAGGCGGTGAATGAACAAAGAAACGGAAACTCGGAAGACACAGGCGGCAACGCCGCTATTGAAGATTTTGAGGTGCTGATTGACGTGAAAACCGACGCATTTATCCCCGAAAATTATATTCAAAGCCCCGCGCAACGTATCACTTGCTACAAGCGCATAGCTGAAATCAGGAGCGACGACGACAGCCTTGACGTAATTGACGAACTGCTCGACCGTTACGGCGAGCCGCCCGCCCCGGTTTTGGGGTTAATTCAAGCCGCCGAAGTCCGCAACATGGCGCAAGCATCGGGAATCGCAACAATCCTGCAAGAAGGCGGCATTCTGAAAATCCGCCACGCCAAAGACGGCAGTTTCGACATGGAGGGCATAAGCAGGGCAGTCGGCGCAATGGACGGCAGGGTTACGCTCGATTTTAGCGCGAAAAGCGGCGCGATGCCGTCCATAAGCGTGAAGCTTGCGAAGGGCGAGGAACCGCTTGAGGCGGCGCGGGGGTTTTTGCGGAGTTATAGCTTACACAAATTTGCACAGCCACATCAGCGGAACGGTTAAGAACCGTTCCCTACAATAAAAATTTACAGGTCGCATAAAAATATTATTGAATGTAGGGGCGGGCATTGCCCGTCCGCAATCCCACGGAAACGCCGAAAATTCACGGTTCGCCCGTAAAATCCCCGAAACGTGGCGCGGTGTTTTGTAGGGAACGGTTCATAACCGTTCCGCAAAGTTTCAGCGAGATTATAACTTACACAAATTTGCACAGCCACATCAGCGGAACGGTTAGGAACCGTTCCCTACAATAAAAATTTTCAACCACATAAAAATATTATTGAATGTAGGGGCGGGCATTGCCCGTCCGCAATCCCACGGAAACATCGAAAATTCACGGACGCGCAATGCGCGCCCGTACATACAGCGCGGTTATAAACAACATCAATATAGGGGCGAGTTACCACGGTTCGCCCGTGGTTCATAAATTTAATAAAACATAAAAAAGCCGCCCCAAAAGGGCGGCTTAAATACATACCGAGGTGGCGTGACCCCCTTACCCACATCTCCAATCGCCGTTTTCACGGCGGGCGACGGTTGCCTGTTCCGTCCTCAGCGGTATGTATCGCTCTGATTATATTATAGCAGGTATTTTCTCATTTGTCAATAGCAATATTGCTCCTTTTTTCACACGTTTTTCTACACGCTCAATTTGAATATGGTGCAGTGTGCGAACAAAGTATTCGCCGATATTCGACGGGCGCACAGAAAGCTCGAGAAAATATTGTATTCCGTTTTCATGGTCTTTGAAAAATCCAATAGAGCCGTCTTTTTTACGACGAGATACCCCTAACGGCGCGGCAATAATATCTGCAATTATGGCTTTATGGTCGCCGATAATTTCGGGGTGGTCTTTTTTGATGTGTTCTAATGTAGGCATTGACAAGAGTATTTCTGTACCGACTTCTATATTTAATCCTAATTTGGCAATAATTTCTTCACTAAAACAACCAACAATATCAAAATTTGTCATAATATCAATCATCACCATCACCATGAAACGGCTTAGAAAGCGCAACAATGCAAACCTTCGCCAACGTCCGTATCGCCTCCGCCCTGCGCTCCCTCATCAAGCGATTCACCTCGTCCGCGTCCTCGGCGGTAGTGAGCCGAAAATACATCGGTGGCATAAGGTCAAGCGCGCGGTCGGAAATCCCGCGCAAACAGGCGTCGCACGCGCAGACATTGAACCGCTCAACCGCCGCGCCGAGCTGCTCATTCACAAGCAACAGCGGTATGCTCACAATCTGTTTCGGGGCTTTTGCTTCGGGCGGTGCGGCGACAAAAGCCTTTTCCGGTGCGGGTTTGGTGGGTTTGTTGGGGTCAATGGGTTCAGCGGGTTCGGCGGATTCGGCTAATTCCGCAATCGCCTTCAGTGCGGGATTCTCCCCGCCCGCCTCCGACAACTTTTCAAGCTTCATGTGCTTCACAATGGCTCTGCGCCGCCGTTTCTTCGGCGTTATTTCAGCAGGGGCGGTTGCATTTTCGGGGGTTTTGTCGGGTACTTCCTCATGCGACTTGTCGGGGACTTTGTCGGGTAATTCCTCGTACGACTTGTCGAGTACTCCCTCATGCGACTTATCGAGTACTCCCTCATGCGACTTATCGAGTACTCCCTCGTGCGACCTATCGCGTACCCCTTCGCACGACTTCTCGAACACTCCCCCTTGCGCCCCATCAAGCGCAACCCAACCCACGTCCCCGAACACATAAAAACCCTGCTCGCCCACAGCCGCATCAAAATTTTCAACAACAGGAAGAACTGCCGACGGCCTTTCAGCTTCCGGCAGATTTAATAGTTTTAATACATTTGAAGTCCTGTTGCTCCGCGCCATGATTTCTCCAAATCGCTCCCGTTAATTTAATCGTGTTCTTTCAATTCCTTCGCCCGCCCCGCCAAACAACGTCTCATGACTTTCTCGGGGGTCTCGCCGTTCATCTTAGCTATTTCTTCATAAACCGCATAGTCTTCATGCCTGATAGAAACAGTGACTTTCCTGTTTAACTTGTGAAAAAACGGGTTTTTAATTGCACCTTTAAGGTCTTCGGCGGTGTATTCTGCTTTCATAATCCCGGTCTCCTCATATATTTTAGGCAATTGTAAAACTCGCTACTTTGCGGACGCGCAATGCGCGCCCCTACAATATGTTGATGTGGTTATGCAAAATGTGCTACATGTAGGGTCGCGCATTGCGCGTCCGTGGGTTTCGTAACTATCAATTGTCCATTATCCATTGTCAATTGTCAATTGACAAATAGTCCTCCGGCCGTGGATACTTCCGCGGCCTCCCGCGCCCCAGTTTCTTCTCCTCCCGCTTAGGTTTTTCCTGCCCGATAATCTCGCAGGTCAGCTCGCGAAACTCAGTTGCAGAGCGGGAACGCGGCATGTAGTCCACAATAGTCTTACCGTGGGCGGGGGCCTCGGCAAGGGTCACGCTTTTGAGGATTTTGGTCTCGAAAACATCGGTGTCAAGCTGTTCCGCAACGATTGTCGCCAACTCCTCGACTTCCTTTGTCAAAATCAACCGCGGGTTGTATTGATTTATCAGTATACCCCTCACCTCAAGGTTGTGGTTGTAATATTTTTTCACGGCGAAAATCGTTTCCTTGAGCTGCGACAACCCCTGTAACCCCAAAATCTCCGGCACCAACGGTATAATCAGCCAATTCGCCGCAGCATATGCGTTAATCGTCAGTATCGAGAGGGCGGGCGGCGTGTCGATAAGTATGTAGTCATAATCCGCCGAGACTAATTCCAGTTGGTCGCGAAGAATATGCTCCCTGCCGATTGAGTTAAGCTCCAACTCCGCGCCCGACAGCTGAATATTTGAACAGGCGACATCGCAACTTTCGGAGTGGCGAATTACGTCGTAGAGGTCAACCTCGCCCTTGAACACATTATATATAGTATAAGCGTCTTCCGAGCCGTCCACACCGAGCGAGAAACTCAGGTTCCCTTGCGGGTCCAAGTCAATCGCAAGGACAGACTTCCCCATAGCGGTCAAACAGCCGCAGACCCCCGCACAAACGGTGGTCTTGCCGACGCCGCCCTTTTGATTTGTAACAGCGATAATTTTAGCCATTTTTTAGTGCCATGCCTTTCTTTGAAGTCCTTATGTGTTGATTGAAATCCACGGGCGAACGGAGTCCGCCCCTACATGCCGGGGTTACGCCACGTATCATGTATGCACATTGTAGGGGCGGGTTTCCACGGTTCGCCCGCCCGAAAACCCCCGCAATCGCCGCATAACCCACGGAAACATGGCGCGGTGTTATGTAGGGAACGGTTCGTAACCGTTCCGAATGTTTCGACGAACCCCATAAACGGAACGGTTATGAACCGTTCCCTACAATAAAAATTATTAACGACAGAAAAATTTCCCACCATGTAGGGGCGAACTCCGTTCGCCCGTCCCCCGGAAACGCGGGCTTTATAATCGGTCATCAACCTTTACTGTAGGGGCGGCATTGCCCGTCCGCAAATCCCTACGAACGCCGCCGTGTTCTATGCGGACACACCGCGCCGCCGCAATTCCCCGCAAACGCCGCCGTATTCTCTACGGGCGAACGCAGTTCGCCCCTACATGCCGGGGTTTTACCGCGTATCATGTACGCACATTGTAGGGGCGGGCATTGCCCGTCCGTAATCCCCTACGAACGCCGTATCACTTGCGGACGCGCAATGCGCGCCCCTACAAAAACGTGCGCCCATACCCGCCGGAAAACAACCTAAAAACCAAATTATTTCTGCATTCTGCATTCCTGCATTCTGCATTAATTCATAAGCTGATTAGTCAAAGTATTATCCTTAGGATTATAAATCTGATAATTACTCTTACCATTCTTCTTGACGTTATACATCGCCTCGTCCGCCGCCGACAGCAGTGTCTCATTATCCTTGCCGTGGTCGGGGGCAATTGCGATACCGAGGCTTGCCTTGACGGGCAGGGTAATATCCTTGCCGGCGTAGTAGTACCCCTTGTCGAATACGTCCAAGACATCCCGCGCAAGCTTGCCGATGTTGACAATCGTCAATTCGTCAGTCACGCACATGACAAACTCGTCGCCGCCGAACCGCCCCGCAAAACCAACCCCCTCAAGCCGCTCGTTGATTACTCTCGCCACATGCTTGATAATTTCGTCGCCCGTGTCATGCCCGTAGGTATCGTTGATAAACTTGAAATCGTCAACGTCAATGAATATAAGCCCGACCTTATTGCCGACATGCCGCGCAATCTCCGACTGCAACTCCCGCATGAAAGTCGCACGGTTGTACAGCCCCGAAAGGAAGTCGTAACTCGCCTTTTCAGCCAATTGCAGTGACAAGCTCTTTTCGGTGTTAATATTAGTAATAACCCCGACCACCCGCAGTATCTCGTCAAAGCGGTCTTTAATGCAATTCGCGCCAATCGAAATCCAGATGGTACTGCCGTTTTTCGTAGTCGCTCGATACTCGCCATACATGTAATCCCCGGTACGGAGCAGCTTGTTTATATCGACCTTGAACCGCTCACTGTCGTCCTTTTCCATGAGTGTGTCGATGAATCTGCCGTTGAGCAAGGTCGCCTTGTCGGGTTCAATCTCGAACATTTCAAGCAGATTGTCCGACATGAACAGGGTGCCTTTCTTGAAGTCCCACTCGAACAGCATGTTATCTGCAAGTTCCGAAATAGTACGGTTGACCTCGCCGCTCATGAGTACCTCGTTCATAATCTTGTTGAAGTCCTCGGCTAAGACCGCGTACTCATTCATGCCCTTGGCTTCAAGGCGTTCGTCAACATCGCCCGAGTTAATCCTGTGCATCTTGCCGACCATAGCCCTCAGCGGTGCCGTCACCTTCTGCCTGATTCTCAGCATGGCGAACAGGAAAAAGAGCGTAACCAACACGACCAAACCCGTAGCAACTCCCACCGACACCGGGAAGGTACTAATATCGCTCAAAGGATACAGCCCGTACCAGTGCCAGCTGTTCGCCATTGAGCCGATACTTCCGTGCGCCCCGATGAAGTAATCATTGCCGACCTGCTCATAGGAATCAGTGTGAACCGTACCCGCCGTCTCGTCAATTATAGGCTTCAGCCCGACCGCGGCAATATCGGAACTGCGAGTTATCGGCTGATTCTCAAGGTAGACCGCCGTGCCTTTCCTGTCGGTCACGAAGAAATTCGCGGTTTGGCAGAAAATGCAGTTGTCGAAGCTTTTATTTGCCAAGTTATTTACAAATATTTCGGTGTCATAGACCATCACGGCATACCCCGCAAGCTCGCCCCCGTGCATTACATCGGTCAGCATGAAGAAGGTATTCCTGCCGTCATATTCGGCGTTGGAGACGGTTATGTCCGACACATAAACCTCACCCGCGGCAAGGCTTTCCGCCTCGGCAAACCCCGAGAAGGACGCGCCGGGCGTTTGAGTACGGTAGTCCATGTAGATGACCCCGCTCGTGTCGGTGATAATTATGTTGAGCAGATATGGCGCGGTGTCGGGGTTCATGTAATTGGCGAAAGTCCTGTCCATGTCCGCGCTTACCGCGTTGTAATTACGCAGGGCGGTCTGCGCCGTCTCGTCTAACCCCGCAACCGAGTGCAATTGTGCCGCACAGTCTTCCATAAGAATCTCAAGCCCGCCCGAACGGGCATAGCCGAGCGCGACAATCTCGTCCCTTTTTATGTTGACCGATTTTGACGACGACGCATTTAAGCCCGCGATGATAATTGCCACCGCCGGAATTAAAATCACGCAGAGCAAAACCAAGCTTAACATTGACCTTAAACCTTTTTTCATAAGCTTTTCTCCTTGAAAATTATTTATTAGGGGACTTGCGAAGCTCACTATATACAGCAAAATTTTTGCAAATATGAGGCGGCAGTCGGGGCAGAGGGGGGTAGTAGGGGTACGGCGGCACAAGGAATCGCAAGCCCGCGTTCTACGCTTGATAAAGCTTAACCTTCTCGAGCCGAACCGTTATCAGATAGCAGATGCCTATTTGCGAGCGCAGACTATCAAAGCACATCAAACCTATTAAGTCGTGAACTTGTAAGGTCGCAATCGAGAAAGTGGAGTCTGAACAGCCTGTGTGGCGGGCCGGCGATTCCTTGTGCCGCCGTACCCCTACTACCCCCCTCTGCCCCCCTCCAAGTCCATGAAACCCTCTAAACGGCGAGTTTCGCAATTATTTATGGCTACATATTCACCGGAACATCGTCATTGACCGTCGCCTGCAATTCCAATTTGCGCCTGTCCATTTGAATTTTGTTGATAAATCCTGCGACGGCTTCTTCCTGCCCCGAATTGAGGAATAGGAAACAACAGCCGTAGCCTTTAATCTCGCCCTCGGGAGTCCGTTGTACCCGCAAGACCTTCGCGGTCAGCCGTGTTTCACCTACGGGGCTGTTGAGAATTATTTCAATGGCATCTTGTTCAGAGAACTCGACCCGTGCGTTGGCGTTCAGAAAAACCCCGCCAATATTAATATCGCCAATCATAAAGCTTATCGGTTCTTCAAAATCGGTCAGGATATCTTCCCGCATAATCGAGACCACAAGGCAGGGGATTTCCTCGGCAATTTTGTAGAATCGGCGGCGTTCGTCGAGAGTTTCGGCGGCTTCGGTACGCAGATATATATTGAGTTGCCGCTCCATAGACATATCGACCCTGCCCGGATAGCTCACCCTATCGCCCGAGCGGGTATGCGCGACGACCTTGACGGGCGCATTACGCGCGAAGACCGGCAGGTTCTTGTCCTTGATAATCACCGTCTGCCCCGTGTCGGAACGCCCGTACCTATCGGTATCGGTAAGCTTGAACGGAAAGGTGTAATTCTTAGAAACGGTCAGCAAAATCTTACCCTTCAAGGTGCATATCTCAAGCTTCACAACCTTGGTTTTTTCTAATAAACGACCGAGCATATTGCACCCCCTCTACCCTTGTAATTCTGATTATACTATATATTTTAAGAAAAATCAATACTTATTAGCATTATTTTGCAAATTGTTGATGTAATTTTTGCCTAAATGCAAAAAAGACTGTACAAACTGCAAAAGATGTAGTATAATTTATACAGGAATAATTGCACACCTACCTGTATAACGCGCTTGTATGTGGTGAATCCGCAATCGTCCGCGGATTTTCACCGACACCGGAGGTCACATGGCTTTTTTCCACTGCGACACAAGTAAATACGCACGACGGCGCAAGCTTTTCATGTGGCTCGTCCTGTTTCCGCTATTTTTGGGGCTGCTTGCGACCTCGTTCGTCGTGATTGCCAACCTGCGCGCCTTCCACGACAGCGGCATGCTCGGCACCGTCTTCCACGCCGCAATAGCCGTCTCGGCGGCAGGGACACTGCTGTTCTACCTAACATGGCTCTCGACCGAGACCGCAATCAAACGCCACGCAAGGTATACTTTCTTTGAAATTTGTCCAAAAGCGTTGGTTTACAGCCGATACAGCGGGCGAAGTCTACAAGGCGGCAAAATCATCATCACCCGAAAGCTTTATATAATCCCGCTCGCCGCCCTCGCAAGCATAGGTTACAGCGAGAAAAACGGCAAGGTCTACTTAGAAGCAGCCGAAAAAATCAAGTCCTACCACGACCGAAGCGAGCGACTCGACTACAAAATCATCGACAACACCCCGACTTTCGACGGCGAAAGTTGGTGGTACAACGAAAACGGCCACGAAACTCTTGATTTCTTGACAATTCCGCCAATTTTTGGCAATTCCGACGAATTTTGCCAAAAAATCGCACTCGCCAAAAGAAATTTCGACAACCTTCCAAAACCCCGCCCGTACGTCCACAAGGAAGCCGATTTTGTCAAGCGCAGAAAGGCTTTAGCCAAGATGCGGGCAAGTGCAAAATAAGACGAAATTAGGGCAAAAACCCCGAAAAATAAATTTTTTCACGAAACAAATCGAAAAATTTCGGATAAAAAATCAAAAAGTTGACGAAAAACAGTTGAAATTATCTATATCATGTGGTATAATGAGTATAAATGCAATTTACAACAATCACTAAACCGCTGTATAAGTAATATCGGCAGGATTTATGAAAAATAAAGACTTAAAGGAGTGGAAAAATATGGCAGGGCTTTTTAACACGACGTCATTTCGGATTGTCGAGCAAGGTATAAGCGTGATGGCCGAGAATAACAAGATTATCCAGCACAACATAGCCAACGCCGATACCCCGGGGTATAAAACCAAGTACTTATACTTCGAGGGGATTCTCCGCGACAAAATGAACGCAAGGGCAAGCGAGAAGTTCAAGAAGGAGCTCTCAATCGGCACGGCGGTCTACACGGACAGGCATACCAAAGGCCAGCCCGACGGTAACAACGTCGATAACGACGTACAGCAGGCGTTGTTCCTCAAGAACAAAATCCGCTACGACGCCTTGATTAACCAACTGGACGGCGAATTTAACCTGCTCCGCTCGGCTATGCGGAGGAATTAGCCTGCAAAAATCTACACAACACAATAGAATTAGCACCTAAAACCTATAGAAAGACGAACTGCAAAAACCACGGACGCGCAATCACCCAATTGAAATTAGGAGGTACACATGGCTTTCCTTTCTCATTTAGACATCACAGTCTCGGCGTTATCGGCGCAACGGCTCCGCACCGAGGTAATTCAACACAACGTCGCCAACGCCACCAGCACCCGCACCGCAAACGGCGGGCCGTACAGGCGGCAGGTCGTGGTTTTCAGCGAGAACAAGCCTTTTCGGAATCTGGAACTCGGCAAGGACTACGTTACTCACAGGAGTTTCAGCCGCATGGTTGAGATGAGCCTTGAACAGCGCAGACAACGGCAGTTGAAGGGTGTGCAGGTATACGAAATCGCCGAAGACCAAACCCCGTTCACCCCCGTCTTCGACCCCACCCACCCCGACGCCGACGAGGAGGGCTATTACTACCTCCCGAACGTCGAAATCGTCACCGAAATGGCAGACATGTTAGCGGCAACCCGCGCCTACGAAGCCAACTTGACAATTTTTGACGAGATGAAGAATATGGCGGCACGGGCGTTGACGATAGGAAGATAATTGACAATTGACAATGGACAATGGACAATTGAGGAGGTCGCTTGTCGCTAAAGCGACGCGACGGTTTTAGACCTTAATAGGCGTGAAAAAACTATAGGCAAGTTATAAATTATTCAATCAAAAATCGCCGCGATAGCGGCCACCACAATTGTCAATTGTCCATTATCAATTGTCAATTGACATTCGGAGGGAGAAATTATGGTAAATCAAATAACACCTTTAGTAGGGCAAGGCTTAACCCCCCTACTCCCAACTCAAAAACCGCAGGTCGGCGAGGTTGACATGCCTACTTTTGTGGACGTATTCAAGCGGATTGCCGGCGATGCCGCCGCTACCCAGAGTGTCAAGGCGCAGGACATGCTCGACTTGATGCTCGGCGATGTGGACGACATCGAGCGGATTCAAGCCAACATCGTAAAGGCGCAACTCTCAATGGACTTGCTCACCAATACAAGAAACGCACTGCTCGACTCCTATAACGAAATTATCAAGATGGCAATATAATCTTATATTATATATAGTATATAAAGAATCAACGAAATGAAAGGAAAGTCTACATATCATGGAAAAAGCAAAGGAAATTTTCGGCAAGTTAGCTCTTTTCATCAAGACTAAATGGGAAGCCGCCAACAAAGCCACCCGCATGGTGATAATGGGCTTATTTGCGGCGACGGTTATCTCGCTTGCCTTTGTCATCGTGTTATCGCGGCAGACCGGCTATGAAGTGCTTTACACCGAGGTTGCCGACTCCGAACGCGGCGAAATCTTCACCGCACTCGGCGAGCTTGGCATCACAGACTATAACTATTCGGCGGGGACAATCAGCGTGCCGAGCAATCAGCTTGAATACGCCCGTATGCAGCTTGCAATGCAGGGCTACCCCCGCACCACTTTCAACTACGACATCTGGAACGAGGGCGTGGGAATGTTCTCGACCGAGGCACAAGTGAAAGAAGTCCAAAGACAGCAACTCGAGGCTAACATTGCCGCGACCTTACGGCAAATCACCAAAATTAAACACGCCGACGTCATCATAACCCCCGCAGACGAACGCCGCCACGTCCTCAACGCCGACCGTGAAAACGCAAGGGCGGCAGTCACCCTCACCCTCACAGACAGGCTCTCTGCAAAAGAAATCGAGGGGGTACGGAACTTGGTTTTGACCTCGGTACCCCGGCTCACAGACGAGAACTTGACGATAATTAACCAAGACGGCATGCCGCTGATTCCCGAAGACATGGGCAACGCCGAGAGCCAGCTTGTGCTTGACATGCAACGAATCCGCGAGCAAAACGCCTACCGCAACATGGTGCAAAACGACATCGTGGACAGCATTTCGGCGTTGTTGGAAGGGACTGTGAGAGACTTTAGAGTAGCGGCGTTCGCCAATATCGACTTCTCTAATTGGAACTCCGACTCAATAACTTATCAAGGCGTTAACGTAGACGAGAACGGCTTTCAGCACGGCCCTATCAGTGACGAACAGCGCAGTCTGATTATGAACGGCATGAATCTTGATGCAGACTTAGTCGGCGCGATTATCAACGCCGACATCTCGCCCGGCTACCCCACCTACGACCCCGAGACAATGGGCGAAATCTTCCTTGAAAACATGATTAACACTAATTATTTGGTGGACACACATCGCAAAATAGCCGAGTCGAACGGTGCAACGCTTGAGGATATTACAATCGCAGTGCAGATTCACGAGAGCGCGATGACCCAAGACCAGTTGGACGAGTGGCGGTATCTTGTGGCAATGGGCGCGGGGCAACCGGTTGACAACGTCAGCGTTAAAGCGACAATCTTCCCGCCCGCAGGCCCCGACTTTGACGAAGCCGCGCCGATACCGGTTGTGAGAAATGTACTGATATTCGTGGTAATCGCTTTGGGCGCACTCCTTATAATACTGTTCCTGTTGGCGATAATGTCGTCGGGTTCACGCAAGCGCAAGCTTGTCCGCTCCAACGCCGCATATCAAGGCATCGGCGGGACACCCGCGTTCGACGACGAGTATAATACTTTCAACGTGAGAATAGCCGACGAGGAAGACGCGGTGCAAATTCAGTCACTGCTCCACCCCGAAGGCTCCGAGACCCGCGAAGCCCTACTCAAAAACGAAATCCGCGAATTCGCACAAAGCAGCCCGGATATAGTGGCACAGTTGATTAGGACGTGGATACGAGAAGAATGACGAACAATTGACAATGGACAATGGACAATGGACAATTGAGGTGTCGCTCCGCGATGGTTCAAGACTTTAATAGGCGTGAAAAGCCCATTGCAAGTGAAAATTTCAGCAATCGTGATAGAAAATCATCGAGATATAAACTATTCAATCGGAAAACCGTCCGCCGTGGCGGACACCACAATTGTCAATTATACATTGTCAATTGTCAATTATTCAACACGGGGGTGTGGAAATATGGCAGGCAGTATTACTAACATGCAAAAGGCTTCATTGGTGCTTTCTTCTATAGGCACTGAGAATGCTTCTATGGTTTTTAAGAACTTCAGCGACGATGAAATCGAGAAACTTACCCTTGAAGTCGCCAAAAACGACTACTGGCCTATGGAAATCGTCGAGGAAGTCTTGAACGACTTCTACGAGCTTTGCCTTACCCAGAAAGTCATCTCCGAGGGCGGGGTGGACTACGCGCGGGAGGTACTCGAAAAGGCGTTCGGCCCGCAACAGGCGGCGGCACTGTTCGAGAAGATTACCAAACAGCTTAAAACAAAAGCGTTCGGCTTTGTCCGCAGAGCCGACTATAAAAACCTGCTCGCAATTGTGCAGAACGAGCACCCGCAGACGATTGCGCTGATACTTTCCTATGCACGAAGCGACCAAGCATCGGCAATTTTGAGCGAGTTGCCCAAAGATACACGAATCGAGGTAGTCGAGCGTATCGCAAAGATGGACTCGGCGTCCCCCGACGTCGTCCGTTCAATCGAAGCGACCTTGGAGCGCAAATTCTCCAACCTTGTGACCTCCGAGAGCATGGACGTGGGCGGCATAAATTACATTGCCGACGTGCTGAACTCGGTAGACAGAAGCACCGAAAAGCAGATATTCGATGAATTGGCACAGCGCGACCCGAAATTAGCGGACGAAATCCGTCAGAAGATGTTCGTATTCGAGGACATTGTCATGCTGGACGATTTGTCGGTACAGGCGTTCCTCAAGGAAATCGACCCGAAAGATTTGTCGGTTGCAATCAAAGGCTCGACCTCGGAAGTCGCCGATGCAATCTACAGAAACATGTCGCAACGTGCAAGGGAGAGCCTGCAAACCGACATCGAGTACCTCTCGAACGTGCGTATGCGGGACGTCGAGGAGAGCCAACAGCGCATAGTCGCAGTAATCAGGCGGCTTGAAGACGACGGCGTGTTGGTGATTGCTAAAGGCGGAGCAGACGAAATTATCTCGTAATGCAGAATGCAGAATGCAGAATGCAGAAATAATGCAGAATGCAGAATGCAAAATGCAGAAATAAGCGACTTGCAAGGCTTATTTCCGTCGGAAGCCGGTCGATTAATTAAATAAAATTACAAGGCGCGTTTCCGTAGGGAACAACTTAAAAACTAAATTATTTCTGCATTCTGCATTCTTATTTCTGCATTAAAAAAGCCGGAGGTTTTTTGTGTCTCAAGTATTAAAAAGTAACAATTTTGTATATGTCAACGGGCAAGGTGGGCAGGGGGGGCGTAAGCCTATGGAGACTGCTCCTGTGCCGGCGTTTCGGGAGTTTACTGCCGCTAATGCGGGTGTACCTGCGCCGCCGCGACCTGTGTTGCGTGCGGGTGCGCGGTCTGCGCCAAATCCGCAAAGCCAAAGTCCCGATACCCAAGCCGAACCCCCCGAACAGCCGCTTACCCCGCAAGAACAGCTGATTCTGCGGGAGGAAATCGTTAGGGAATACGAGGCTCTCCGGGTGCAATACATTGCAGAGGGCGAGAAATCCCGCCTTGATGCCCGCGAATGGGCGCAACGGCTGATTGAAACTACCGAAAACGATATACGCAAGCTCTACGCCAAGAACGAGCAGGAGTGCACCGACTTGCGCGAAAAGGCCTCCACGGACGGCCACAAAGAGGGCTACGACCGCGGCTACAGCGAGGGTAATCAAAAAGGCTACAGCGAGGGCTACGAGAAGGGCCTGAACGAGTCGAAGGAAACTTTAAGGGAGCTTATGGCGAACCTTGAGTATGTTGACAAGGAGCGGGAGCGGTTCTTCAAGGAGCACGAAACGCAGGTCTACGACGCGATTTACACGATTGCGAACAAAATCACCGTCAAATCGCTCGGCCAAAAGGACAAAGCGGTCATTACACGCATGCTCAAAGAGGCCGCAAAAGGCTTCCGCAACTCGGAATTTGTCAAGGTGACGTTGTCGAAACTCGACGTCGAGCAACTCGGCACGGCAGGCGTCGATACCTTAAAGGAAGTCTTCCGCGAGAATCAATTTATCGAATTTGAAGTCGTAAAAGACGCCCCGCCCGGCACCCTCATACTCGACAACGGCAGCGAAATCACCGACGCAGGGGTCGCTACGCAGTTGATGATGATTGAGAAACTCGGCAAGGGAAAATTTAGGGAAAAGTCCGACACGGCGGATTGATTTATATGTAGGGGCGGGCATTGCCCGTCCGCAAAACCCACGATAGGTAGGGTCGGGCTTCCATGCCCGACCGCGAATAACGCCGAAATCCAACGGGCGAACACAGTTCGCCCCTACACTGAAAAAGAATATAAACGACAGAAAAATTTACGGTCGGGCGTGGAAACCCGACCCTACAGCGAAAATTTCCAACCACATAAAAATATACCACCATGTAGGGGCGAGTTACCACGGTTCGCCCGCATAAATCGCTGAAACAGGTACTATAACCTTATAAATTAAACTATTTCTGCATTCTGCATTCTGCATTTTGCATTAGGTGAAAAATGAACCTACAAGGCTTTATAAAAGAACTCAAAACCTACGAATCTTACCGCAACATGGGTAAGATTGAGAAGATTATCGGCATGACGATTGAGGCGAGCGGGCCGTCCTGCAACATTGGGGACGTCTGCCGCATTTACAGCAAAGATATGCAGAGCCACGTCTTTGCGGAAGTCGTCGGGTTCAACTCCCAAAACGTCCTGCTCATGCCTTACACCGACATCGAGGGAATCGGCCCGGGGAGTATCGTAGACAATACCGGCGATAAGCTGATGGTCAAAACCGGCAACAAGCTTATCGGGCGTATCATAGACGCAATCGGCAGACCGCTTGACGGCGGCGCGGACATCGACTACACCGGGGAAGTCCCGATTTCGGGCGAACCGGTGAACCCGCTGACCCGCCCGAAAATCGCAGAACCGATTGAACTCGGTATCAAAGCAATTGACGGGGTTATGACACTCGGCAAAGGGCAGAGAATCGGCATTTTCGCGGGCTCGGGCGTGGGTAAGTCTACGCTGATGGGCATGGTGGCACGCAAAGTCAAGGCCGACTTGAACGTCATCGCGCTTGTCGGGGAGCGCGGCCGTGAAGTGCGCGAATTTATCGAGAACGACTTGGGAGACGAGGGCATGGCGCGGTCGGTCGTGGTAGTCGCGACAAGCGACCAACCCGCAATGATGCGTAACAAATGCCCGCTCACCGCCACCGCGATTGCAGAATATTTCATGGCGCAGGGAAAAGATGTACTGCTGATGATGGATAATCTGACACGTTTCGCAATGGCACAACGCGAAGTGGGCTTGTCAATTGGCGAACCGCCGATTGCACGCGGGTACACCCCGTCGATTTATTCGGCACTGCCAAAGCTTTTAGAACGCGCAGGTTGCTTTGAAAAAGGCAGTATCACAGGGATTTACGCGGTTTTGGTAGAAGGCGACGATACAAATGAGCCGATTGCCGACACAGTCCGCGGAATCATCGACGGCCACATAGTCCTATCCCGCAAAATCGCCGCCCGCAACCACTACCCCGCCATAGACATACTAAACAGTGTCTCCCGCCTAATGGTACTCGTAACCCCGCAAGAACACCAAGACTTAGCAAACGAACTGCGAAACTTGCTCTCGCTGTACGAAACAAACGCCGACCTTATTAATATAGGCGCGTATAAAAAAGGCACAAACGCCGCCTTAGACGAGGCAATAAACAAAATCGACGCCATAAACGCCTTCCTGAAACAGCGGACGAAGGATTCGTTTGACTTGGCGGAGACTGTTAAGATGTTGGAGGCCGCTGTTAGCGGCAATTGACAATGGACAATGGACAATGGACAATTGTGGAGTCCGCGTAGCGGACGGTTTTCCGACTGAATAATTTACAACTCTACAAAATCCCCCACAACCAAAAACCAACGGGCGAACGCAGTTCGCCCCTACACTGAAAAAGCCCACAGGCAACAGAAAATGCGGAAACATTGAAAACGCCCCCACAACCAAAAACCCCACAACCCATCCCCCAGATGTACGCAATACGAAAATACGCCCGCCTACCTTGGCATAGCACGACTTAATCGGCGGATTTTCGTGTAAAGACACCCTGCGAGTATCGTGCCCGCCGCATGGCGCACGTTTCTTTGGTTCGTTTCTTTGCGTGGGCAAAGAAATGAACGTCCCCCGTTATGCGAAGCGTAGCTTCGCCGCAAAGCCCGCAGAAACTATTCAACATCGAAAACCAACGAAAGGCAAAACCCATGCCGCAAACCACATAAAAACCAACACGAACCTACGGCGGCATGGAATTGGAGACCTTGAAAAATCTGGTGCATATCGGGGAAAACGATACCCTTAAATGAGATTTTATGAAGGAAGGACATATTGAAAGTATGAAAAGATTTGTCTTCACCTTAGCCCGACTGAAACAATACAAAGAACGCATGCTCGAAGCCGAGAAGAACACCCTCGGCGTTTTGCGGCGTGAATTAATGGTACTGCGACACCAATTAGCCGACATTCTCGACGAAATATTCAACAAAAACAACGAGCTCGCCGCGAAAATGCAACAAGGTACAACCCCCATCGAAATCGCCGCGGGCAAACGCTTCATCACAGTCCGCAAGCACGACGCCCACCTAAAGCAAAACGAAATCCTCGCAAAAGAAGACGAGGTTCAGCTGCAACTCGAGGCGGTTCTCGAATTGCAACGCGAGTTTTCCTCGCTCGAAAAGCTCGAAGAAGCCCAGCTCGAGGAATACCGCGCCGCCGAACTCAAAGAACACGAGATTTTCATTGATGAGTTTATAACGAATGCGGATTTTAGAAGGCAGGGGAAGGCGTAAGGTCTCATGAAGTCTTCCATGTTGTCATTGACGAGTTTATCACCAACGCCGACTTCCGAAAACAGGCAATGTGAGGGCGAACTCCGTTCCGCCCGCTAAATCCCCGCCGACTTCGTATATTCGCACCATGTAGGGAACGGTTCATAACCGTTCCGCCCGATAAATCCCCGCCGACTTTGTAGCGTTGCGCCATGTAGGGGCGAACTGTGTTCGCCCGTGGGTCATGCAGTCGCCTAATGCTATGTTCGCCCGCCCGTGGATTTTACGCATACAACCCCACATATAGTACATTTCGGCCCCGATTAACAAAAATTAACCCCATTTTCGACAAAAATTATAGAAATTTTTGTAAATATCTCAAATAAACCTTGACTTTTGTTAGTATATCATGTTATAATTTTGTATAGTATGGAGAAATATGCGCTTATTTCAGTTGCAGACGGGCTTTTAAGTTTAGGCTGTAACTACTCATGGTATTGAATCGGTAACGATTTAATATAAATAACAACAAAACCTTACAGAAAGGAGGTGTAAGGCAATGTTAATTAACACAAGCGCAGCTACCATGACTCAAACTCCGGTAATCACCGACGTCCGCACATTGGACATCAAAGGCAGTATCAAAGGCGATTTCCTCGAGAGCAGTTTCTGCAAATACATATCCCGAGCGGTCAAAAAGTTTTTGCAGGACAATCCGCAAGCAATACCCCAAAGCGAAATCCCGTGGAACGCACTCGACCTTAGCTACACTGATATTGTAGAGCAGATACTGCTCGGCAAATCGGGACTGCAAACAGCATCGGTACTGGCAGAATTTGCACAACTCGCAGAAAACCGCGAAATCGTTCAGGATTACGTCAACCCGCAAGCATTTGGGGCGTACACCCACGTAAACCTCGACACAGGCGAAATTCTGCAAGCCGAAACGCATGACCCACTTAACCTATCCCAATCGGCCATTCAAGAACATGTGCAAGCGGGAGAGTTGAACAGCGAAAGCGCGAAGTGGACCATGGAAAGTTTGCAACAGCTTATTGATGCTCTCCCCACGCAAACCACGGTGAACATCGGAAGCCCCGCACATTCCAACATTGTCAATACGCCTACGAACCCCGCAAACGTAGAACCCACGGTGGTGGACACGGATACCAGCACGGAGGCCCTCATAGGGAAAATTCTCGCAGGGGAAACAATCGCAGACACTCTAATCGGGAAAGCCCTCACAGAGACCGCCCTCACAAACCAATTCGCCGTGTATCAAGCGATGTACCAACAAGCGGCGGCACTGACAAAGGAAAGCGCGGAGTGGACAGCGGAGAACATGCACAAAATTGCAACCGCAGTCTACATGGAAGATGCGGCAAAGACACTGCAAACACCTCAAACAAGCACAGGCCCGCCCAATCACGCCGTTCTCGGCAACGCAATTACCCTCGAAGAAGCACGAGAACTGCTCAAGACCGTAACCACGCGGCAAAACCTTGAACTACTGTTAAAGGCAAGCGGCAGTTATGAACAACTTGAAGGGCAATTGGCAACCACAACCTCCGAACCCGACAGTATCTTGAAAGCATGGGAACTGCTCGCAATGACAGCGGCAAAGCCCGAAATTCAAGAAAAACCCGCAGAATTTGCACAACTTCTGCAAAGTATCGAGG
Source organism: Oscillospiraceae bacterium (assembly GCA_009777155.1). Lineage (GTDB taxonomy): Bacteria > Bacillota > Clostridia > Oscillospirales > Ruminococcaceae > Ruminiclostridium_E. Next base: position 23,988 of record WRMK01000003.1, on the reverse strand, counting down.
AATTTAACAGCGACAGCACCACGGCAAAAACCCAAACCGATAAGTCGCTAAATCTCGAAACGGGCGACCTCACCCCGAAACTGGAAATACCCGCGCAAAAACCCGCAGTTGAGACACTTGACGAGGCTCATAACGAGGCAAAACGGCCCTTTTCACGGGAAGTCATCAGATTAAGCGGCGAGATTCACCAGAAATTGGCGGCACTCAAAGCAGGTAAAACAGGTTCGACTACCTTTGAAATGGTTCTGAACCCCGCCGAGCTCGGCAAAATCACCGTCAAGATGATTATGGACGGAAAAGACGCGGTAATCCAAATCATAGCGGAAAAGGCGCGCACAGCGGCGTTGTTGCAGGAAGCAAGCGGGAAAATCCGCGGCAACCTTGAGTTATTGGCGGCGATTGACAAAAGTGATGTAAAACTCGAAAGCCTCACAGTCGAACACAAGCCCGACTATAACGAGCAAAGCGACAACCGCGGTAACGGCAAAAATCAGCAGGGGCAGGGGCAGCAGCAAAACGGCGAAGATTCTGACAGTGACGAAAACGGCATAAGCTTCGCAGACCTGCTTGCGGCAGGATAAAATTGAAGGGAGAAAGAATACAATGATAGCTAATCCTACCAAGAACATTGAAAGTACTCGGAGTATTGAGGAAAACAGGCAAAGATACGCAAAGTATTTCGAGGACAAGGACAAAGAATCTTTCTCGCTTGACAATTTCTTCTCACTGCTTATGGCGGAAATGTCGCACCAAGACCCGTTAGAGCCGAAAACCAACACCGAGTTTATCTCACAATTGGCGAACTTTACGGCACTCAAAGCACAGCAAGACGCGCTTTACTACCAAAACGCCAATTACGCAGGCTCATTAGTCGGGAAGACCGTAACGATTGCGGCAGGCGTGGGCAGTAACTTCGGCGTAAGCTCCGGCGTTGTCACCTCGATGAACTTGATTGACGGCGAATTTATGGTAAAGGTCAACGGGGCGAATTACCCGCTCGCAAACATAATGGAAGTCATGCCGAGCAGTAATCCGTTCGCGGCGTCCGGTCAAGACGGTTCGTTCGCAACCTCCCTCATAGGTAAAAAGGTCACGGTGGTCGGCAAGAACGAGAGCGGCTCAAACGTCATTGAAACAGGGGTTGTAAGCCACATCGAAATCAGAGAGACGCAGGTAAACGTCATAATTGACAACAAAGCCTACCCGTTAGACACCGTAATCAAAATTGAGGACCCAAATCAAGGCCAAAGCAAGACAGACCCCAAGGATGACCTCAGCGACCTACCTCATGATGAAGACGAGGACGACTAATCTTTGAAAGGAGTGGAAAAATCTCGTGCTATTGAACGAGTTTATGAAACTGCGCGGCCAGCAAATCATCGCGAACAAGCCAAGCAGTGAAGTGAAAAACCCTGCAAGCGAAACGCCCGACGGCAAAACCTTCGCAGATACGCTCAAAGCTAAGATTGAGAAAGGCTCGGCAGTCGAATTTTCAAATCACGCACTACGCAGATTGGATAGCAGAAGCGTTGATATTAGCGAGAACGACAAGCTTGAACGGCTCAACGAGGGCGTAAAAACCGCCGCCGAAAAAGGCAGCAGTGAAGCATTAGTCTTGGTAGATTCCACCGCTTTCATAGTCAATATCCCGAACAACAAGGTCATCACGACAATGGAGCTGGAGGAACTCAAAGGCAACGCATTCACAAACATTGACTCAACAGTAATAATGTAAAATCTGAAAGAATAACACATGTCGGCGAAAATCATATGGAGTTGGTCCCTAACGGGGAAACTTCGCTGTCCCGACCGATTGAAGGGCAGCAAATGGCAGTTGCTGATTGTAACGACTTTTGGGCTTAATATAATTGTCCATTGTCCATTGTCAATTGTCAATTGCCGTCGCCGGCGCATGTGAGCATGTTTAGCTTACTTATCCGAGCAAGATAGACTATTCTAAACACGCTCCGAGAAAGGAAATTTCACAGTATGATGAAATCGCTTTTTTCCGGCGTATCCGGATTGAAGAACCACACAGTGCGAATGGATGTTATCGGTAACAACATCGCAAACGTAAACACCACCGCCTATAAGGCGAACACCGTAACCTTCCGCGACGTTTTCTACCAGACACGCAACTTTGCATCGGCAGGTAGCGCGGTAAACGGCGGCACAAACCCCCGCCAAGTCGGTTACGGGCTTGCAATGGGCTCAATCGACAAGGTCATGACTCAATCGGGCTTGACCTTCTCGGACAATGACTTAGACTGTGCAATCGTAGGAGAAGGGTTCTTCCAAGTTATGGACCCCGCCGGAAATATTTTCTACACGAGAAATGGCGTATTCAATATCGACAACGCAGGTAACTTAGTTGACTCCAACGGCTTTATCGTCCTCGGAGTAAACGGCGACCCCACGGGTATAGGCCCGTCAAGCCAGAGAATCGCGCTCATGGTGCCGAATGTCATGAACGAGCGGGCCAATTGGTCGAACACAATCGAGTTCAACGGTGCCGAGTATGATGTGCAGGTTGAGGCATCGGGTTACGGCCCGAACGGCAATATTGCAATCAACATCGTACACAGCAGAGTGCCTTTCGCAAGTTTGAGCGGCAACGTGCTGACGATTGAGATGGACTTGACCCGCAGTTACGCGTCACCCGCCCAGTTCAACGACGCGCTCAACGCGGCAATCAGCGCAGGCGGCGTGAACCCCGGCGACGGTGTACTCCCGCTGAATGTTACGATAAGCGGCGTACCCGCAGAAGGCACAGACCCGCTCGCGGCGTACAACTACTTTGAGTTTGGCGATACTTTATTGCGGTTTGAAGCGTTTGAACCGGGTGAAGCCGCCAACAGATACCAAGTTAATTTAGCTACATCAACTTCAATACAATCGGTCACGGCGCGCTGGAACCAAGGCGTTATGACCATCACAGTGCCGACAAGAGAATGGGCGCACGGCGACACCCACCCGACAGAAGGCGTCTTAGACGAAGACAACCCCGCTCACGCTCTGATTATCGGTACATTGAGATACCCGACGACCCTTGAAGACATACAAAACGCGGTAAACGCGGCGGCAGGTATGCAACGTGTACCCGACCCGCCCTCAGCCGCAGACATAGCCGCAGGTTTAACCCCCGGCCAGTGGAGACCCGACTCGGGCGATGCCGCACGCAAGCTGATTATCAGCACAGGCACAACCATTGCGGAAGGTAACACCAACGCCGCAACAGCCCGCGCAGACTTCCCGAACGGCACAGTTGCAACACCCGCAGGCTTTGTACTCGCGCTCGAAATCGGCCCGGACGGCAACAGAATCGGCTTCGACCACGGCGAGGACAGCTTCTACCGCGGCTTGTTCGACAGAATCAACATGCCACTCACGAATGGTAGATTTGCAGGGCCGCAGACAGTGCGTGACCTTGAAGTTATCTTCATCGACTCGGGCGGCGTTATCTACGGCGAACACGCTGTTCACGGCACTTTGCTGCTCGGCAGAATAGACATCGCAATCTTCCAAAACCAAAACGGTTTACAGCATTTCGGGACTTCGTATTTCAGAACTACCCCCGCATCGGGTGAAGCCGAAGTCAAAATCCCCGAGAGTGACGGCGCGGGTGAAATCTCGTCCGGCTCGCTCGAAATGGCAAACGTAGACCTTTCGGAAGAATTTTCCAACATGATAATCACCCAAAGGGGATTCCAAGCGAATTCGAGGATTATCACGGTATCCGACACTATGCTCGAGGAATTGATTAATCTCAAGAGATAGTAAGAGTGATGGCAATTGACAATTGACAATGGATAGTGTACAATTGTGTTGGTAATTGTCGGTTGCATTGGGGAGTATTCCCCAACAGAAAAATTATAACCGCTTACAAGGGCGGTATGCTCCGCCCTTGTAGTAGCGGTAATATACCATACTACAGAAGGACAAGCTGATGATACTATTAACCAAACTTGACGACTCGGAGATTCTCGTGAATGAGAATTTGATTGAGACGGCGTATGAAACGCCCGATACCATCGTACTTATGAACAACGGCCACACCCACATCGTAAAAGAATCACTCGTCGAAATCATGCAGAAAACTGCCGAGTTTCGGCGCAATACACGGCGCAGAGTTACCACAAACGAAGATTAGCCAACGGCAACCCACTACCAACGAAGATTAACCAATTAAAATAAATCCTTTTTAATCGGAGGTAACACTTTTGAACTTTACTATAATTATCGGCTGGGTGCTATGTATAGCCGCCGTCGTCTTCGGCATTATGGACGGCGGGAACTTCAGCGACTTTATTAACTTGCCGTCCCTCCTAATCGTTATCGGGGGTACGTTCGGCGCGCTAATCGCGACCACGCCGCTTTCGCAGGTGCTGAAGCTCGGCAAGATTTTCAAGGTCGCAATAAAACCCCCTAAGTACAACCCAAACCAGTACATAAAAGAAATCACCGAATACGCGACAGTCGCACGGAGCAAGGGCTTGCTGGCACTTGAAGAAAGCGCAAACAACGCCAAAGACCCGTTCATGAAGCAGGCACTAATGCTCATTGTAGACGCGAACGACCCCGATAAAGTCCGCGATATGCTCGAAAGCGCGGTTGACCATACAGCCGAGCGGCACAGCGCGAATTCCGACTTTTTCGGGCGCGGTGTTGCGCTTGGGCCGGCGTTCGGGATGCTCGGTACGCTAATCGGGCTTGTAATAATGCTTGTCAACATGGCGGACGACCCCGACGGTATCGGCGCGGCAATGGCGGTGGCGATTATCACGACTTTCTACGGTTCGTTGCTTGCGAACGTCATATTCTCCCCGCTCGAATGGGCACTCAAAAACGCCCACACCGACGAGGAGCTTTGCATGAATATAATTATAGAGGGCGTAATGTCCATCGCGGCGGGCAGTAACCCGCGCCTAATCAAGGAAAAGCTTGAGTTCATGCTCCCCGAATCGGCACGCAAAGACCCCGCTAAAGCCGCTAAATAAATATCGGTAAAATTTAACAAACAAAATTTTACAAATATATTTGCAAAATTGTAAAATTTGTGATATACTTAAAGGAAAGGTGCAAGTCAATGAGAAAAAAACGCGCAGTCGGCGGTAAAAAAGGGCTTGACGAATGGTTTGCAACCTATTCCGACATGGTTACGCTGTTATTCTGCTTTTTCGTTTTGCTTTACGCATCTTCCACCCGTGACGATGTGCGGCTTCAATATATCCTGCAATCGGTCAGACCCGACGGTAAATTTATCAACACCATAGTCGGGCCGCCCCCCGAAGACGCCGAAAATACCTCAATAGATGGCAACACCAACGTCCCGATACAAGGCCCGCCCGACCTCGAAGTAGACGGCGGTCAACCGCCCGGCTCGACTTCCGAGCGGCACGTCTTCGAGTCATTGGCACAGGCTTTGGCGGAAGTGGTGGAGGAAAACGACCTGCAGGACGTCATGAGCGTCCACTCGACCCCCGGCATGATACGAATACGCTTAGGTAGCGACGTTATGTTTGAGCCCGACCAGTTCGCGCTCATGCCCACGGGTAGGCGAATCCTCGACCTCATCGCCCCCTCGGTAAAGGCTACAGAAGAATATATAGGTTCAATCCAGATTCAAGGGCATACCGCGGACGTCGGCGCGACTTATCTTGGCGTCAACGACTGGGAATTGTCGGCAATGCGTGCTACTACCGTGCTGAGTTATTTAGACCGTGATAAAAATATGGCGGCAAGCGAGAAATTCAAGGCAGAGGGCCTCGGCAGATTTCACCCGATTGCATCTAACGAGAGCGAATCGGGCCGCTCCGCAAACAGGCGGGTTGAGATTGTCATCAACCGCCGCCCCGACTTGCCGCGTGAGGTTGACAGGTTCATACGCGACATCATGGCATACGACTATAACCAGTCACACCGCGAAGTCGATGCCGAGGGTACTTTGGTTCAGCAACCGGGCAGCCCGGTCACAAGCGTAGTCGGCGGAATCCTCGACGAGCTTTGGGACAGATACGGCGACAAGCGGCAACCCGAGTATCACATGCCGCAAGGCGGGCAGGTCGGCCCAAGTCCAAGCGACTTCGGCCAACTAACCGAAGACGACTACCGCGAAATCGAAGAAGTAGAAGGCACGGAAGACCCCGCAGATTCCTCGGAGGATTAACTCATTATTCACTATTCATTATTCATTATTAATTGTCAAAAGGTGGTGGTTTTAGCATGGCAGATGTGTTAACGCAAGCGGAAATAGACGCCATGCTAAACAGCGCGCAGTCCGGCGAGGTGTTGGCGGTAGCGGAGAAGCCCCCCGACATCAAGGATTACGACTTCCGCTCACCTAAAAAATTCACCAAGGAACGCATGCGGACAATCGAAGGTATCTTCGACAACTACGCCCGCCTGCTCTCATCCTACCTCACGGGTCTGCTACGGCTCTATTGCAAAATCTCCCTCACTTCGGTTGAGGAGCAGAAGTATTTCGAGTTCAGCAACGCCCTGCCCGACTATGTAATGATGGGTATGGGGGAACTTAGGCTGCAGGACGACGAAATCGAAGACTTGAACGTCATCGTGCAGCTTAGTAACTCACTCACCTATGTCATGATAGACCGTCTGCTCGGCGGAAGCGGCGAATTTATGGACACCGACCGCGAATTTACCGACATTGAAGCGAGTATAATGGAAAATATTATCCGAAATATACTCGTGCGGTTGAAAGAACCGTGGGCGACCTTCGTGGAGCTTCAGCCGGAGCTTGTCGGGGTCGAGACCAACTCGCGGATTATCTCCACGGCAGGCCATGATGAAACCATGATTATCTGCGTACTTGAGGTCATGATAAACGAGACAAAGGCTTTAGTCACCGTCTGCTTGCCCGCCGTCGGGCTGTATGAAATCATGCAGAAGTATACGGTGAGGCAGACGCGGCTCGGCAGAAAGACCGACGCAAGCCGCGACAGTGAACGCAAGAGCAACATTCTCGGCGGGGTCTCGTACAGCGCGCTCGACGTTACGGCAATCCTCGGCGAGGTTGACCTTGACATGTTAGATATATTGAAACTGCAAACAGGCGACATCATACCGCTCGGTAAGAGCATCGACAGTAATATAGTCCTCAATGTCGGCGGCAAGAAATGGTTCGACGGCAAAATGGGAGTCTTCAATAACAAGAAAGCGGTTAAAATCGAGACGGTTTATAACATGGACTTGTAAAACCCATTAGGACAAAAAATGTAGGGAAAGGATATTCGCTTATATGGCTTTGGTTGAATTTACAGACATGCAACAGGACGCAATAGCGGAAGTAATGAACATCAGTATGGGCAACGCCGCTACTGCCGCTTCGGAATTGCTTAACGCGAAAGTCTGGATTACCACCCCACGCGTATCCGTACAAAAAGCCGCCACGCTCCGCAACGAATCCTTAGAGCCGGCTATATGCGTAAAAATCGTTTACGTCAAAGGTATCACCGGGACGAACATGATGATATTAAAGCAGGACGACGTTCAATTGATACTAAATCAATTGATGGGTCAGCCGCTTGAGTTGTCACCGGACTTTGAGTTTGACGAGCTGAATATCAGCGCGGTGAGCGAGGTAATGAACCAGATGATGGGTTCATCGGCGACTGCATTGTCAAATTTTTTGGGAATGCACATAGATATTTCCACCCCTACCCCGTATATAATGAATGAAATCAAGCTTTCGCAGGTTCACGAGTACGACGTGGACGAGGAAGTCGTGTCGATTACTTTCGATATTACAATCGAGGGGATAATAAAGTCGGAGTTCGCCTCGGTCATGAGCATCGAATTGGCGCAGTTGATTTGCGACAAGATGATGAAACCCGACCCCGAGCCTGAACCCGAACCCGCCCCTGCACCCGCGGCCGCTACTCCCCAACAGCAACAACAGCAACCGCAAGCCGCACCCCCGCCCTATGGCGCACCGCAACAGTACCCACCGCCCCCAATGCCCGGCGGCTATCCACCCCCTCCAATGGGCGCAATGCCCGGCTATCCGCCCCCTCCAATGGGCGCAATGCCGTACGGCTATCCGCAAATGCCCATGCCGGGTTACGGCCCGCCGCTTAACATACAAAACGCGCAATTACACCAGTTTGAGGCCGTAAACTTCAATCTGCCCGCCGACCAAGGCGACAATTTGCAGTTGCTGATGGGAGTTCCGCTCCAAATCTCGGTGGAAATCGGCACGGCAAAGCGCAAGGTCAAGGAGATTCTCGAATTTGCACAGGGTTCAATCATCGAGCTTGAGAGACAGGCGGGCGCGCCTGTAGACGTAGTGGTTAACGGGAACCTAATCGCACGAGGAGACGTTGTAGTAATTGACGACAACTTCGCGGTTAGAATCACCGAAATATTAAAATCAAAATTCATGGATTCTTTAGGTAAGGAGTAACTATCAAATGGACAAGAAAATTCTACTTGTTGACGACGCGGCCTTCATGAGAATGCTCATAAAGGACACACTAACCAAAAACGGTTACACAAACATACTCGAGGCCGCAGACGGCGAAATCGCCTGCTCGGTTTTCGACTCGGAGCGGCCCGACTTGGTCGTCATGGACATCACCATGCCCAACAAGACGGGGATTGAAGCTTTGGCGGACATCAAGAAAAAGGACCCGTCCGCGAAGGTCATCATGTGTTCGGCAATGGGGCAGGAGGCAATGGTCGTCGAGGCAATCAAGCTCGGCGCGCTTGACTTCATCGTAAAGCCCTTCAAACCCGACAGGATTCTGCAAACAGTTTCCAAGATACTTGGGTAGTAGTGAAAGGTCGCCCGCCGCCGAAAAACTTTAGCTTTTTGTGGGTATTAGCGGCCATAGATTCACGCAAGGTCTGCTCCGTACCGCAAAAAGCCTTAAAGTTTCGAGTGGTGTTGGCGGTGCGGAAGTGAAAGTATGTGGGTACAGACACTACTTTCTTTAGTGGGAGTAATTGGTTTAATTCTATTCCTGTTTTACCTACTAAAGAAAGTAAATAAATATTCAACGGCGGCAAGCGGCAACAAACTGCGTATCTTAGACCGCGCCGTGACCGGCAGGGATTCCTCGTTGATAGTCGTCAGTGTAAGCGGTAAGCTCATGTTGATTGGCGTAAGCGTGGGGAAAATAGAAAAGCTCTGCGATTTAGAACTGAGCGAGGAGGAATATCGCGGCACCGACGATACTGCGGACAAGCCGCCGATTAGCTTTGTCGGCGTTTTCAATAATTATATCGCAAATAAAAACGCCAAGAACGAGGATATTCATACAAAGACGGAAAACTCCAAAAGCGAAGGAGAGGAAACCAACGTTGAAGCGGATTAAGAAAAGATTTACTAATGGGGCTGTAGCGAGTGAGAAAAATATTGCCCGCCCTATAATTATCCGATTTATCGCGTCCTTAGTCCTGACGGCGGCGTTGTTTTTCGTTATTTTTGTGTTAAGTGCCACTGCCGAGACCGAGCCGTTTATTCTCCCGCCCGACATCGACATTAACACCTCCCCCGAAGCAGTCCTCGAGGCCAATCCGGGCGCGGAACTCGCCCCCGAAAGCAGCGCGCTGTATGACCTGATAGGTATCGACGCGTCACAGCCGATTGAAATCCTGCTCTTAATCACCATTATCGCGGTCGCGCCGTCGATTCTGCTGATGATGACCTGCTTTCTGCGGATTATCATCGTCCTCGGATTCATGCGGAACGCCATGCAGACACAGCAGACCCCACCGAACCAAATCTTAGTCGGGCTTGCGCTGTTCCTCACGGTATTCCTGATGTGGCCTGTGTTCCTGCAAATTAACGAAGTCGCCTATCAGCCCTATGCGGACGGTGAGATTACCACGTGGGAAGCCGTCGAGCGGGCGGGCGGGCCGCTGAAAACCTTTATGTTGCGGCAAACTTCCAACAATACCATGTCGCTGTTCCTTGACATTGCCGGCGATACGATTTTTGTACCCGATACGATTGACACCGCTAACCCGGTCGAGGTTGACATAGAAGACCCCGGGATTAACTACGAGAATTACGGGGAGCAATTGCGGTTCGCGGTGGTAATTCCCGCGTTCATGGTGAGCGAGTTGTCGCGGGCATTCCAAATGGGCTTTTTAATTTTCCTGCCGTTTCTGATAATAGATATTGTGGTAGCGTCAACGCTGATGTCTATGGGTATGATGATGTTGCCGCCCGCAATGATTTCAATGCCGTTCAAAATATTGATGTTCGTGTTGGCGGACGGCTGGCACTTGTTGGTCGGCAGTATAACCTCGTCGTTTCAGCCAATGATATGACAATGCAGAGTGCAGAATGCAGAATGCAGAAATAAGCGGCTTACAAAGCTTATTTCCGTCGGAAAGCGACTTGAAAATTAATTATATTTATAACTCGGTGTCCGTCGGAAGAACACCTTTAACCTAAATTATTTCTGCATTCTGCATTCTGCATTCTGCATTATTTGCGGGGGTTTGTATATGACACAGGAACTGGTGATGGAAATCTTTTCGCGTGCTGTCGGGTTGGCGTTTCGGCTTGCCGCGCCTATGCTGTTGCTTGCAATGACGGTCGGCTTGATTATCGCCATACTGCAAGCCGCAACACAGGTAAACGAGCAGACCCTGACATTCGCGCCGAAAGCTGTCGCGATTACACTCGCGCTGTTAATAGCAGGGCCGTGGATGACTAACGAAATCATAGGCTTTATGAGGTATATTTTCGAGCTGATTGCGCGAACGGAAGTGCGATGATAATTAATAGTGAATAAGGAATAATGAATAATTGGGGAGTCGCTCCGCGACAATTTTATGGATTGAAAAACCCACAACTCGCCGTCCGTTTCTTCACGCCTATTAAGGTCTATAAAACCGGTCCGCCACAGCGGACACCACACTTATTCACTATTCATTATTCCTTATTCATTGATTCATGGTGGTGAAAAATTGGAAGAACTATGGGACTTAATACTCTATAACTTTGTAGGTTGCTTAATCGTTTTTGCGCGAGTTACCGGGATTTTCACTTTCAATCCGATTTTCGGGCGGCAGAACTTGCCTATGCGGGCGCGGGTTATGATGTCGATTGCGATTACGGTCTGTATGCTTGCGGCAATGGGCGGGACGACGCATTATGTACCACCGAGCATAATCGCCTTTGTGGGGGTGCTGATTTTGGAGGCGTTGCTGGGGTTTGCGTTCGGGTTCTTTATGCACCTTGTCATGACGACCTTGCTCTATGCGGGCGAAATCACCGACAACAAGATGGGCCTCATGATGGCGAACGTCATGGACCCGGGCAGCGGAATCCAAGCGGCAGTCTTCGCTAACTTTTACACCTACCTTTTTCTAATATACTTCTTCGTGACAAATTCGCACATTCAGTATATCCGATTGTTCGCGCTGTCCTACAGCATAATCCCGGTCGGCTTCCAAGTTACCCTCAACACCCACGAAATTATCTACCACATAATCCAATTCTTCGGGACAAGTTTGGAGTTGGCGTTGAAACTTGCAATGCCCATTCTCGCCGCCGGTATGATAACCGAAATCAGTGTGGGTATAATAATGAAAGCCGTCCCCGCAATTCAGGTATTCATTTTGAGCATACCGCTGAAAATTATCCTCGGGCTGTTCATGGTATTGTCGTTGGTGAGAGTAATTTCATGGTTCATAGATAAATTGTTCGACACAATGTGGGCGAACCTCGAAATAATAATGTACAGATTTGTCTAACGCAAAGTTAATGCAGAATGCAGAATGCAGAATGCAGAAATAAGTGGCTTGCAAGGCTTATTTCCGTCGGAAAACTTCCTTATAATTCAAGCAAAACCACATCTCGTTTGTCTGTTGAAAAATAACTTAAAAACTAAATTATTTCTGCATTCTGCATTCTCATTTCTGCATTATTTCTGCATTCTGCATTCTCATTTCTGCATTAAACAAAGGGTGGTGAAAGCAATGGGCGGCGGTCAAGAGAAAACCGAAAAAGCCACCCCGAAAAAGCGCAAAGATGCGCGTGAGAAAGAGGGCAACGTACTCCAAAGCAAGGAAGTCAACACCGCGGTCGCCGTTTTGGGCGTGTTCTTTGCACTGTCGCTGTTGGCGCCGCTGATGTTTCGGCAAATGCGGGCAATGGTGGTCTTCTTTATAGGCTTTGTCGGTACTGAAAGAACCCCGTCGAACGAGTTTCTGAGCGAAGTCGCGATTAGGATTATCTTGTTTGTGGTGACGATTATCGGCCCGTTGTTAGCTGTTGCAGTATTCGTGGGGATTTTGCCGTCGGTGTTGCAGACAAAAGGCTTGTTCACAATGCAGCCCCTGAAGCCGAAATTTTCCAAGCTCAACCCGATTACCGGCGCGAAACGGCTCTTTTCGATACAGTCGGCGGTCAACGTCGTCAAAGGCTTAATCACCATTGCGGGCATCGCGGTAGTCGTCTACAATCGCCTAATGTCGATAATGCCGACAATTATAGTACTGCCCGAAATGGACGTTATACAAGGCATGGTGTTCATAGCACGAAATATTTTCCATGTCGTAATGCTGATTATAATCATCTTCGTCTTTGTGTCGGCGATGGACTTTGTCTTTCAGTGGTGGCAGTATGAGAAGAAACTGAAGATGTCCAAGCAGGAAGTCAAGGACGAGTACAAGCAAATCGAGGGCGACCCGAAAATTAAAAGCAAAATCAAGCAAAAGCAGTTCGAGATTGCACAAAAACGCATGATGCAAGAAGTGCCGACATCGGACGTGGTTATCAGGAACCCGACACATTTCGCGGTCGCACTGCGCTATGACGTAGACCCGCAGGCGTTGTCCGCCCCGAAAGTCGTGGCAAAAGGCAAGGACAACTTAGCCTTGAAGATTATCTCAATCGCCGAGGAAAACGAGGTACACATAACCGAAGAACGCCAGTTAGCCCGCTCCCTCTACGAGAGCGTAGAAGTAGGCAAGGAAATCCCACCGACTTTCTTTGCGGCAGTGGTTGAGGTTATTGTGGAGGTTGAATCAATTAGAAAGAAACTAAACTTTACCGACAGATAAATAATGCAGAATGCAGAATGCAGAATGCAGAAATAATTTAGTTTTTAAGTTTTCACTCAACGGATACGCGCCTTGTAATTAAATAAATTAAAAGATTGTTTTCCGACGGAAATAAGCGTTGTGATTTATTTATTTCTGCATTCTGCATTCTCATTTCTGCATTAAAGGAAAGGTTGACTTATGATAAAACGAATATTAGACAACGTGTTTGCGGTGTTTGTCATAGTCATTGTGCTTTCTTTGGTTATACCGCTCAGTGAAATCGGCGGCACCGGACTGATTGACTTCCTCATCGCAATGAACATCTCACTTTCGCTCATCATACTCCTGATGACCCTTTACATCAAGGAAACGCTGGAGTTCTCAATATTCCCGACAGTTTTGTTGGTCACTACCGTGTTTAGGCTTGCACTGAACATTTCAACCACGCGAAGTATCCTCACAAACAACGGCTACGCAGGCAACATTATAGCGGCGTTCGGGGAGTTCGTCATGAGCGGCGACACTATTGTCGGTATCGTAATTTTCGTGATACTTGTGTTGGTTAACTTTCTTGTAATTACAAAAGGTGCCGAGCGTGTGTCGGAAGTTGCGGCGCGGTTTACCTTGGATGCAATGCCGGGTAAGCAGATGGCAATTGACGCCGACTTAGCGGCGGGCGCAATCGACGACGAGGGCGCAAAGCTCCGCCGTGTGAAAATCCAACGCGAGGCAGACTTTTTCGGCTCAATGGACGGTGCTGTGAAGTTCGTAAAGGGCGACGCAATCATGTCAATCATTACGACTTTGATAAACCTAATCGCGGGTGTCGCACTGGGGACTTTCCGCTTGAACATGTCGTTCGGGGATATATTTGACTTATACGCATTAGCGACAATCGGCGATGGTTTGAGTTCGCAAATTCCCGCGCTGATGATTTCGGTCGGTACGGGTTTGGTTGTAACCCGGGCGGCAAGCGAGGGCAATTTCAGCACCGAAGTAAGGCAACAGTTCGGGAAAAACCCGACCGTTATGCTTATCGCGGGCTGTATCATGATAGTGCTGATGATTGTACCGGGATTCCCGAAGCCTATACTGTTCATGATTGGCGTGGCACTCATCATGCTCGGCGTGGTGCTTTCGCGGCATAATAAAGCACTGTTGGCGTACGAAATGGCGGAAGCCGAGCGGCAAGCCATGTTGGAGGAAGAACAGCAAGTAACCTCAAGCGGGGACGGGCAGTACCGCGACATCGACAACGTCTTCAAGCTTTTGAGTGTAGACCAGATAGAAATGGAATTTGGGTATAGTCTACTGCACCTTGTGGACGAGAAAAGCGGCGGCAGTTTCATTGAGCGGCTTGTAATCTTCCGTAAAGACTTCGCAATGAATATGGGCATGGTGTTCCCGTCGGTACGTATGCGGAATAATCCCGAAATTAACCCTAACCAGTATGTGATAAAAATCAAGGGCGAGGAAGTTGCAAGGGGCGAGATTCTTTCAGACCACTACCTTGCGCTCGACAACGGCGACGTTACCACGCCTGTGGACGGCATTGACACCATTGAGCCTGCGTTCGGCATACCCGCGCGCTGGATTAGCGAGGACAAGAAAGTCATGGCGGACGTTGCGGGGTATACGCTTATTGACCCTGTCTCGGTCATGATTACTCACCTGTCCGAGATAATCAAAAAGCACTGCCACGAAATACTCTCCCGCCAAGATGTCAAGACCATGGTGGAGAACATGAAAGAGAGCAATCCGAGCGTAATCGAGGATTTAATCCCGAACGTCATAAACGTGGGGTACTTGCAACGGGTTCTCGCAATGCTGCTTAAAGAGGGCATACCGATTCGGGATATGGAAACAATCCTTGAAACATTGTCCGAGAACACCGCGGCCCTCAAAGACATGGACATAGTCGTCGAGTATATCAGGCAGGCGTTGAAGCGCACGGTGACAAAGCGGTTCGCCGAGGCGAATGCACTGCGGGTAATTACTCTTGACCCGAAAATAGAGGACTCGATAATTGCCAATATTAAGAAGACCGAAAAGGGCAGCGTATACATTCCCGACCCCGATGCCGCACAGGTAATCATCGCGAAAACCTCCGAGGAAGTAGACAAAGTCAAAGACGTACTGCCGAGCGTTATAGTTCTAACCTCGCCGATAGTCCGCATTTACTTTAAGAGGTTAGTTGACCAATATATCCCCGACCTAACCGTACTGTCATACAATGAAATAGATGCAACCACGCAGATACAGGCTGTAGGAAACATCACAATATAATAAAAGGAGGAACACACCATGCCAACCACAGGAGAAAAAATCGAACAACTCGCAAGAGAAAACACAATTCAGCAAATCCTACTCGCAATAGAGGAAAGAGAGCTGACAACAGTCGAAGAAGTGAAAGCCTATCTGCTAACCCTCTTAGCAGGAAAGAAACTGTAAAAGTCCCGTTCATTATTCCTTATTCATTATTAACTATTAATTGTCCGTCCGGGGTGATTTTATGACCGACACAACCGCGTTGTTTGAAAAATATAAAATTACCCGCGACGTGGAGTTACGAAACGAGCTGGTATTGATTTACATGCACGTTGTCAAATACGCCGCCGTGTCACTGCGTAACGCCTACTCGAAATACGGCGACCATGACGACATTGTAAACGAGGGCGTAATTGCACTAATCGGCGCGGTCGAGACCTTCGACATGGAGCGCGGCGTGAAATTCGAGACCTACGCAAGCCTCAAAATTAAAGGCGCAGTAATCGACTACGTCCGCAAGCAGGACTGGATTCCGCGGCAGGTGCGGAAGTTCGGCAGAGAGCTTGACGATGCCTACAACAGCTTGTACAACGACCTCGGCCGTTCGCCCACCAACAACGAAATCGCCGACTTCATGGGGCTTACACGTGAGAAATTAGCCAAAAGCATGGCAGACGCGGCCTGTTCGATGACACTCTCGTTTGAGGAATTGCTGTACGAAGACAACTTCTCGAACATGACAAATCGTGGCCTGCTCGGCAACGAAGCCGACCGCGGTGTCTACGAAAAAGAGTTAAAGCGGGTAATCGCAGAAGCCATTGACTCGCTGAAGCCTAAGGAAAAGCAGGTAATCTCGCTGCATTACTACGAGAAACTGAAACTCCGCGAAATCGCGGCAGTCCTCGGCGTGACGGAGTCGCGAGTTTGCCAAATCCACTCGAAATCCATGCTTCATCTAAAGAGGAAGCTTGAGGAATATATTAAGATGTAGGGGCAATCGCGGTGGGTCGGCATGGGGGCCGTGCAGTGCACTGGGGTCTATGTCCGCGCCGAGTGCGGTGTCGCCAGCCCGCCACACAGGCTGTTCAGACTCCACTCCCTCGATTGCAAGCTTATAAGTTCACGACTTAATAGGTTTTATCTAATTAAATAGTCTGCACTCGCACAAGGGCTTGTGCTACTTACTAACGGTTCGGCTCGAGAAGGTTAAGCTTTATCAATTGCAAAAAGCGGGCCTGCGACACCGCACTCGGCGCGGACATAGACCCCCTGCCCCCTGCCGACACACCGCCCCCGGTCGTCGCAGGGAATACGATAGGGACACCATACATGGTGTCCGCCCGGTAAAAATGAAATGTAGGGACGACCGCCCCCGGTCGTCCGGTAAGGAGAACAGAATGTTAAGAGGATTTTACAACGCAACACAAGCCATGATACTTCATCAGCGCGACTTAAACTCGATTGGTAACAACCTCGGCAACGCGACCACCGCGGGTTATCGCGGGGACACCATTGTCAAGAATACCTTTATGGAGGAGTATATTTTGGTGCGCGGCAGAACCGAGTTGAGCGGGACTTTCCACCAAAATTATGTCGAGAACAACTACGTGAATTTGGAGCAGTCGAATTTAGAATTTACGGGTAGTCGGTTCGACCTTGGGATTTTGGGGAACGTCTACTTCAACATTCGCACAATGACCGAAGTTTCCAACGTCTACCAGTCAAGAAACGGGCAGTTTGAGCTTGACGGCGAGGGGTATTTGAGCCTTGGTAAAGCAGGGCGGGTTCAGGGGCAAAACGGCGACATCTACATAGGCCATGACGATTTTGTTGTCACGGCAGACGGCGTAATTATGAATAATGACGGCATAATTGACACCTTGCTGTTGACTTACATTCCCCCCGAAGCCGACGTCGGCAAAGTCGGCGATAACATGTTCAGCTACGACGGCGACGAGGTACTGCCGCCGGGCGAGACCTTCGATGTCGTACAAGGCGCGATTGAGAAAACCAACGTCGATGCGGTGCGCGAAATGGCGCGGCTGATGGAGGTACAACGGCTGTATGAAGCCAACAGCCAGATTCTGCGGTACATTGATATAATGAACTCGCGGTCGATTTCGATTGCGAAAGCGGGACAAGGGTGACGGACAATTGACAATTGACAATGGACAATGGACAATTATTTTAACTGAAACCTTGTGCAAAACCCTGCATGTAGGGGCGAACTGTGTTCGCCCGTGGGTTACAATAAACATAAAAATATTAACACCGTAGGGACACCGCCCCCGGTCGTCCGCACCCTCGCACGAACAACCTATTCATTACGGACGCGCAATGCGCGCCCCTACAGAAACAGAAAAAGAGTAAACTTTGAAAAAATTTATGAAAGGCGTTGCCCGTGCCGCATTATGCTGTGAAAGTGTATGGTGGCGGGGGCGGCACGGTAATGAAAAATGAACATTTCCTTTTATTCGGGGCGGTCTGCTATGATGGCGCAGCAGCAGGGGTTGAATATCCATGCGAATAATATCGCCAACGTCAATACAGTCGGGTTTAAGACCTTGCGGCCGTCTTTTGCGGAGTGCCTTTATGTGCAGTACCGCGAGACCGAGCCGCAGTGGGAGACCGGGCATGGGCAGTACTTAATGAAGACCGACTTGATGTGGCAGGAGGGGCAGTTCACCGCCTCGGACCAGCCGCTCGACTTCGCACTGCCGAATGACGGCTTCTTTATGGTGCAAGACCGAAACGGCGCAACTCACTTGACCCGTGACGGCTCGTTCGCCATAAGCTTCAACCCCGAGTTGGAGGTCTGGCAGTTAGTCAGCGGCACGGGTGAGTTTGTGCTTGACTATGAGGGTAATCCTATTGCAGTGCCTTTTGAGGTCATTGAAGACGAGGAGGGCAATGTGACCGTTACGACTACTGTGGATTATTTTGCACTTGAGGGTCAAATCGGCGTCTTCACAGTGCCTAATAATTGGGGCTTGGAGCAGACCGGGGATAATCGCTTTGTAGTTACTGCACGTTCGGGTGAGCCTCTACCCGCCCCCGAATACGACAAAGTCCGCATGGCACTCGAACGCTCTACGGTAGACCTTGCAGAAGAAATGGTGAAAATCATCGAGACCCAACGCGCCTATCAGCTCTCGTCGAAAATTATACAGACGTCTGATGAGTTTATTAGGATTGCGAATAATTTACGCAGCTAAAAATAATGCAGAATGCAGAATGCAAAATGCAGAAATAAGCGGCGTACAACGCTTATTTCCGTCGGAACACGACCGCATAATTACATAAAATTACAAGGCGCATGTCCGTTGGTGGAAACTTATAAACTAAATTATTTCTGCATTCTGCATTATTATTTCTGCATTAAAATGAAAGGTATGGTATTGAAGGGTGATACAAAAATTTGAAGACCTTAATGACGTTCATTTGGACGTGTTAAAAGAAATCGGGAACATCGGTTCGGGCAACGCCTCGACCGCGCTTTCCGCCATGATTGGCAAGGAGATTAAAATCAAGATGCCCGCGGTGAAAGTGCTGGAGTTTCAAGAGGCGTTGGAGCATTGCGGAAGCCCCGAGGACATTCGTGCGGCGGTGCTGATTCGGTTGAAAGACGATGTTACGGGCATGATTCTGCTGTTGATTGAGCAGGGATTTGCCGAGGTTATACTCAACGTCTTTTTCCAAAAACAAGAGGTAGACCTGCTGAATTTGGACGAGGGCGACATTTCCGCGCTCACCGAAATCGGGAACATCATGGGCAGTTGCTACATGAATGCGATTGCCACCCTTGCTAACTTGAAAGTCGGGGTCGAAACGCCCGGGTTCACCGCCGATATGCTCGGCGCGGTCATGAGCGTGCCGGTTATCGAGTTCGGCGAAGTCGGCGATAAACTGCTTTGCATTGATAAGTCCATCGAGATTGACGGGGTCAGCATTAAGTCTAACTTGATGCTTATTCCTACTGTTGATTCACTTTCGTTCCTGTTTGAAAGGCTCGGAATAGCTTAACAGTAAATTTTGAGCAGAGACTTGGCAAATGAGCTTGATAATAATTACAGGAAGGTGTGTCCCATGCCGCAAAATTTCTTTGGTTTTTGTGCAAGTGGGGGCGGCATGGTATTGAAAATATGAGTAAGGGGTTAAATGTCGGTATATCCGATTGGAAGGTCGGCAAGGGTGAGGGTATGATTGTCACCTATGCCTTGGGTTCTTGTGTCGGGATTTGCTTGTATGACAAGTCGGCGAAAATCGGCGGCTTGTCGCATATTATGTTGCCTGATAGTAAGAGCGTTACGGCGGGCGCGGCGAATAACCGCATGAAGTTCGCCGATACCGCTATTCCCGATATGCTTTCAAAGATGCTGACAATGGGCGCGGTCAAGGCGCGGATAACCGCCAAAATCGCAGGCGGCGCGCATATGTTCCCGACTTCAAACGAGAAGTTCAACATAGGCGATAGAAATGTCGCCGCCGTCAAAAGCACCCTCGCGTCCTTGAAAATCCCCATCACAGCGCAGGATTGCGGCGAGAATTACGGCCGAACGGTATTCTTCAACGTGGTCGATGGGGTTATGGAAGTGAAGTCTACGACTAAAGGCGTTAAAGTACTGTAATTAATAATTAATAATGAATAATGAATAATTGGGGAGTCGCTTCGTGACGGTTTTTCGACTGAAAAATCCCCAACTCGTGTATCGTTCTTTCGCGATTGCCAAAATCCAAACTCGCCATGCGTTTATTCACGCCTATTAGAGTCTTAAACCGTCCGCCTTGGCGGACACCAAAATTATTCATTATTCATTATTCACTATTCATTAAACATAGGGTGTTCCATGAAACTATTAACACTTATAGAAAACACCGCCGCGAGTGAGAAGCTTTATACCGAGCATGGGCTTTGCTTTTATATCGAGCATATGGACAAGAAGTTTCTGCTTGATGCAGGGGCTTCGGGGCTTTTCGCCAAGAACGCGACACGTATGTTAATCGACCTGAAAAAGCTTGACGCCGCCGTGCTCTCGCATAATCACTTCGACCATGCGGGCGGGCTGGACACCCTGCTCGGTTACTGCCCGAACATTAAAATCTACGCAAAAAAGGACGTTCTACAGGGCTGTTTCAAGAAGGCGGGGGTTTTCCGCGTGCCGATTGGGCAAAGCCGCGAGTTTTTCGATAAGCGCAGGAAGAATTTCGTGCTGTTCAATAAGTTTCAGCAGATAGCCGACGGCATGTTTCTGCTGTCGAACGAGGTCTTTGACGACTGCTTTTATGATAGGACGCTGTTGGTTAAGAAAGACGGCAAAGTCAGCGAGGACGACTATTCGCATGAGCTGTTCATGGTAATCTTCCCGACCGGCAATGAGGAAGACGGCTATGTGATTATCTCCGCATGTTCGCACAATGGCGTCGTGAATATCCTCAATACCGCCCGCAATACCTGGGAGGGCGCACCGGTGTTGGGTTTTGTCGGCGGTATTCATCTTACGAACAGTGGCAAGAAACTGCTGTGCAGTTACGAGGAAATCGAGGAAATTGCCACACAGATAAAGGAAATGGACATCGGGCCGATTTACGTTTGCCACTGTACCGGGCAAAAAGGCTACGAGCGGCTGAAAATCCACCTCGGCGACCAGGTGCAGTACTTGAGGGCGGGGGAGGAGTTGGAGTTTTGAGGAAAATTTTATTTTTGGGGTTGACAAATCGGAAAATGTGTGTTATAATGTGTTCAGGCTAAAAATGATGTAGTGAGCATTATATGTCCAAAAGCCACAGCAACCGCCCCGAGGTTAGGCTCTCGGGGCGGTTTTTTGCGCTGACTTTGCGGGACTTGGGCTAATCGTCGCCGAATCTACTGTCTAACCACTTGCAAACGTAGTAGGCTACTACGCTCGCCACAACAGAGATTACTAATGTAATGAGCATTTATTATGACCCCCCTTTCTGGTCGCGGTATAGGGGAGCGACAACCATGTCCATTATACCATTTTTGTAAAATTTTGTCAAACAAAATAATTTTCCACCTTTACACCTTGCAAAAACCTTAAATCTGTAGTATAATAGAAATAATATAGTATTTACGAAAGGGCAAAATAAGATGAAAACACCGATTACAAAAGCCGAGCTGAAGAAACAGCTCTACGGAATCCTCGAATTTGACCTGCGCGCTACTCCCAAAGAAGCGACCATGAACCAAATCTATAAAGCCTTGTCTATCATAGTAGTCAATCACTTGAAAGAGAAACGCCACAAGTTTTACACCGACGTCAGCTCAAAAGGGGCGAAGCAAGCCTATTACATCTCGATGGAGTTCTTGATGGGGCGTTCGCTGAAGACTAATCTGTTCAACCTCGGACTTGATGAGTTGGTGAAAAGCGTTGTTAAGGACGAGTTCGGGCTTAGTATTGGCAAAATCTACGAGGTCGAGCCTGATGCCGGGCTTGGCAACGGCGGGTTGGGGCGGCTTGCGGCGTGTTATATGGACGCGCTTGCTACTTGTGCGTTCCCTGCGACCGGGTACTCCCTGTTGTATGAATACGGGATTTTCAAGCAGAAACTTGAGGACGGCTGGCAGGTTGAGCTGTCGGACGACTGGCTCCCGGGGGGCGGCGTCTGGCTGAATCCTATAACCGACCAGACGATTGAAGTCCATTTTGACGGGGAGATTCGGGAGTACTGGGAGGACGGCTATCACCATGTTGCACACGTCAACTACAATACCGTTTACGCCGTGCCGTATGATATGTATATCTCGGGGTACAACAGCGAGGGGGTGTCGAAACTGCGGCTGTGGAAGGCGCAGGCGATGTCGTTCAACATGAGCGAGTTCAACCAAGGCAATTATGATGCGGCAATGGGCGCGAATAATATCGCAAATTCAATCACCAAAGTACTCTACCCGAACGATAATCATATGCAGGGCAAGGCATTACGGTTACGTCAGCAGTACTTTATGTGTGCGGCGTCAATCGGCGATATTGTCATGCGGCACATGAAGACTTACGGTACGCTGGATAACTTGCACGAGAAGACCGCCGTGCATATCAATGATACACACCCGACCCTCGCGATTCCCGAGTTAATGCGAATCCTGCTTGACGACTGCGGTTACAGCTGGGCGAAGGCGTGGCATATTATACAGAATACTTTTGCCTATACCAATCATACAGTCTTGGCGGAGGCACTTGAAACCTGGGACAAAGACCTGCTTCAGCGGATTTTGCCGCGGATTTTTGCAGTAATCTGCGAGATAAACAGGCGGTACTGCGAGGGGTTGCTGAATCGGCTCGGCGACCAGAACAAGGTCGAGCGGCTGTCGATTATCAGCCAGAATAAGGTCAAGATGGCGAATCTCTGCATCGACGGCTCACACTCGGTCAACGGCGTGTCCAAACTGCACTCGGATATTATCAAGGATACTGTGTTCAAAGACCAGTACGAGGATAAGCCTGTGAAGTTCAAGAACGTCACTAATGGTATCGCTTATCGGCGGTGGCTGTTGCAATCCAATAGGGCGTTGACCGAGTTCTTGTCGGAGCTAATCGGCGAGGGATTCAAGAAAAACGCGGGTGAATTGCAGAAACTGCGGGTATTCGAGAAAGAACCGGGCGCGCTCACGAAACTTGCCGAAATCAAGCGGCTTAACAAAGAGCGGTTCGCGAAGTGGGTCGAGAAACGCTACGGCATTGTCATGAACCCCGATAGTATTTTTGACGTGCAAGCGAAACGCCTGCACGAGTACAAGCGGCAACAGCTCAACGCACTGAATATCATCGCCGATTATAACTATCTGCTCGAAAACCCTACCGCCGAATTTACCCCTAAAACGTATATTTTCGCCGCAAAAGCCGCCCCCGGGTATCACATGGCGAAACAGATTATCAAGCTGATTTGGTGCTTGGGCGAGGAGTTGAAGAAGCACCCGCAAATTAAAGATAAGTTGTCGGTTGCGTTCTTGGAGGATTACAGCGTGTCGCTGTCCGAGATTATGATGCCCGCGAGTGAAGTGTCGGAGCAGATTTCTTTGGCGGGGACTGAGGCAAGCGGTACCGGTAACATGAAGTTTATGCTCAACGGCGCATTGACACTCGGGACATATGACGGCGCGAATGTCGAGATTCACGACCTTGTCGGCGGCGATAATATGTTCCTGTTCGGCATGAGCACCCCCGAGGCGAATATAATGAAAACCAACGGGTATACCCCCGGCGATTATTATCTGCACAATTCGGTCATCAAGGCCGCGATTGACCGTATCGACAATAATATTAACGGCGTGCGGTTCGACGAAGTCGCCGATATGCTCAAGAAGGAAGACCGCTACATGTGCCTTGCCGACTTCGACAGCTACCGCGCCGCACAAGCCAAGGTCAGCGAGACCTATCGCGATGTCAAGCTGTGGAATAAGATGTCGCTTGTCAATATTGCGGAGGCGGGGTTCTTCTCGGCGGATAGGTCGGTTACGGAGTATGCGGAGAATATTTGGAATTTGGTTTGATATTTTGGACGATTGCGAAATTCGCGGACGCGACACACGGGCGCGCACTGCGCGCCCCTACATGCAGAGAGTTTCATGAGACTTTGTGGGGGGCAGAGGGGGGTAGTAGGGGTCTATGTCTGCGCCGCCGCAAAGTAGCCGCCAGCCCGCCACACAAGCTGTTCAGACTCCACTTTCTCGATTGCGAG
>WRMK01000002.1 GCA_009777155.1 Oscillospiraceae bacterium | reverse complement strand
CGCGGAAACTCGGCGGAACGGTTATGAACCGTTCCCTACAAAACACCGCGCTATGTTTCGGATAATTCGGCGGAACGGTTATGAACCGTTCCCTACAAAACACCGCGCCATGTTTCGGATAATTCGGCGGAACGGTTATGAACCGTTCCCTACAAAACTCCGCGTCTTGTTTCATATAATTTATCGGGCGCGCAATGCGCGCCCCTACAACCCCATTTTCAAATGGGGCTATTTAACTTTGCAAACAAATCTCCAATTCGGGGAAAACATATCCTGCGAGGGGAACGAACCATCTCATTTCCCACCACTGCAAGATGGACATAATAAAAAATTACAAAACCCCCCATTAATCTCCCCTCAACTTCAACAAATTTCGCAAGTATTGTCCTTTATAATGGAATTAGACACTATATGTTGTACTGTCAAGGGGCGGGGTCTCCCCGCCCCGCGAAGCAAATCCGCGAGGGTTTGCGGAGTCGTAACCCAAAACGAAAGGAATAAAAAACATGAAACCCGATTTAGATTTCAACTCCAACTTGGACTTGAGGGAAAACATCACCCGCGTGCCGATTATGGCGGCGGCGGGGCTGCTTCTGGGGCTGACCTCGCTGTTCGGCGGGACCGCGCCTTTTGCGGCAATATTCATCAGCGTGCTGTCGGGCATGAACGCGCTCTACGCGCTGTCGGGCGCGCTTATCGGCTTCTTCATCAGCGGGCGGTTTATTGATAGCATAAACATTATCGCCGTGTTGGTGGCGGTGGCGGCGTTTCGGTTTTTTGTCGCCAAAAAAACCGCAAAATGGAGCAATTCCGCGACCGCATTGCTCACCGGTATCGGGATTTTCGCGACTACCGTGATTCTGAAAAGCGGCGCGAATATTGTCTTCGTTGCACCTGCGCTCGGGCTGATTAGCGGGTTCGGCTCGTATGCGGCAGGGGTCACTCGCGACAATATTCTAACCGGCAAAAACCTCTCAATCATGCGGCCGGGCGGGTACGCATCGGTGGGCCTAAGTTACATACTGCTGATTGCGGTGCTGGCGAATTTCGACATAAGTATGCTGAATTTCGGGATTTTCGCGGGGTCGCTAATCGCGGTTGCCTTTTCCTACAAATTCCGTTATGCAGGGGGTGCAATCTGCGGGGTTTTGAGCGGGTTCGGGATTGTTTTGATTCACCCCGAGTACATGGCGGGCGGGTTGGCAATCGCAGTCGCCGCCACTGCCGCCGCCTTGTTCGCACGGCTCGGCAAGTACACCCAAATGGCGGGGTATATTTTGGCGACCGGGATTTTCGCGGCGTTCACGGGGATTGACCTCTATAGTTTTGCCGAAATTAACTCGATTATTGCGGGCGGAATCATGTTCATGTTTATACCCGTCGATGATTTAACCCGGCGATTTCGGCGCGAGACGGTTGCGTCCAAGGGCGGCGGCGCGGACGTTTCGGAAATTTTCGCACGCCGCTTGAAACTCACGGGCGAGGCGATGGGCGATGTGCGTACTGCGATTGAAAAAACCGCCGAGATTTTGGACCGCGCCGCAAGCAAAGATGTCGCGTGGGTTTACAACACGGCGTGCGGGGAAGTCTGCCGCCGTTGCCGTCACAACATGGTCTGTTGGGGTACCGAATATAATGACACAGTGCGGATTATGAGCGACTTGACGGGCCTGTTACGCAAGGGCAAGGTAATCAAAACCGAGCATTTATACGGCCCGCTTGCATATCGTTGCGGCAAGCGTGAGCAGTTGGCGGCCGCGCTGAATAATCAGTACCGCGAATTTACTGCAATCAATACTGCCAATCGAAAAATTACCCAAATGCGGACGATTCTGCTGTCACAAATTTCCGCGACACAGACGATGATGCTGAAGATGTCGGGCGAGTTCGGCTCGTCCTCCGATTTCGACAAGCCGCTTGCCGCCGCCGTTGAAAATTTGCTGTTTGAAAACGGCATCTTTGAACCCAAAGCGGCAGTGACTCTTGAAGACGACAAAGCCGCAATCGAAGCCTACGGAAAAGGCCGCCTCAAGTGTAGCCCCGAGAAACTTTGCGGGCTGATTTCGTCGGCATTAAGGAGAGAATTTGACCTACCCGAAATCATCAACAGTAACAACGATTTTATGCTGACAATGTTCGAGCGTGCGTCGTTTTCGATTGAATATGGCGTCTATCAAGTGAGCCGAAGTAACGAAAAAAATTGCGGCGATTACATAGATAGTTTTATCGACAAAAAAGGGTTCGCGTATATCATACTTTCGGACGGCATGGGCAGCGGCGGCAGGGCGCGGATTGACTCGGCGTTCGCATGCGGCATGCTGATAAAACTTTTGCGTGCGGGAGTGGACATAAGTGCGGCGATTGAGATAATAAATAACTCGCTGCTCGTCAAGTCCGCAGACGAAAGTTTCGCGACTTTGGACGTGTGCAGAATCGACCTCTACAGCGGCGACGTCGAACTGTTCAAAGCGGGGAGCGCACCGACTTATATCAGTTGCAACAAGCAGGTCGTCAAGGCGGGCGGCAAGGGTTTACCCGTGGGTATAAATCACCGTCCTGTCTATGAACGCCAGAGTTTCACAATCGGCAATTCCGACCTGATAATTATGGCAAGCGACGGCGCAGAATTATCAGAAAGATGGCTCGAACACGAGCTGGGCAAAAGCGAGTGGGGCAAGCAGGACATGAATCATTTCGCACAAACAATCGCGAACGCCGCGAAGTATTCGAGTGATAAGGAGAGGGAGGATGATATTTCGGTTATTGCGGTTAAGTTGGTGAGGTAGGGGGCTACCTTTTGATAGTCACAAAGACACAAAAAACGGACGACCGCCCCCGGTCGTCCGTAACTATTTACTGTCCATTATCAACTGCCAATTGCCCATTGTCAACTATCCACTATCCACTATCCACTGCCCACTATCATCTCCCCGCCGTCTCAAGGCGGTTCAAGGCGCGTTTAAGCTTAAACTCCGCGATTGCGTGCTCGTTCGCGCCGAGCGCGCTGTCCGATAGGCGGTCTTCGGCGGCTTTGCGGGCTTTTTCGGCGCGTTCGATGTTAATCTCGTCGCCCCATTCACAGCTTTGCGCCAAAATTAAAGTCTTCTCGCGGTCTACCTTTACGATGCCCGACGACAAAGCCGCAGTGCGGTATTCGCCGTCCTGCATTACGCGGATTTTCCCCGTACCGAGAGCGGCGGCGTAGTTCTCGTGGCGGGCTAAAATGCCCTTGTCGCCGACTGTAGTACGGACGACTACGCCCTCGGTCTCGCCTTGGAAGAATAGACCGTGGGGGGTTATTATTTCGAGATTGAAAGTGGTCATAATATTTCAGCAATCCCTTTCTGCACGGGTGTGCGGAATTATGTTTTCAATAGCTTAAACTAACTGCTCTGTATCAATGTGTTTAAGGTTAAGTTCTCTGCGTATCTCGTTAAGGGCTTCATCTGCCGGATAGGTTCTGCCCTCTTTTATGTCTTCAAAAGCGTGGCTTATTGCAAGGTCAAAATCCCACGGACGCGCAATGCGCGCCCCTACATATGGCGATTTGGTTTTGCCGTCCATCTACATATTGTAGGGGCGGGCATTGCCCGTCCGTTAGACGACGAGTTTCGCAATCTCCTATAATAAAACAGTATTAACCCCTACTTCCTCTCCGCCTTAGCCCGCTCCACGACCTCGTCTATCGTCCCCATGAACAGGAACGCCGACTCGGGGAGGTCGTCGTGCCGACCTTCGATTATTTCTTTGAAGCCGCGGATTGTCTCTTTGAGCGGGACGTATCGCCCTTCCATGCCGGTGAATTGCTCGGCGACCGAGAACGGCTGCGACAAGAACCGCTGAATTTTGCGGGCCCTTGCGACTATGATTTTGTCGTTGTCGTCGAGTTCGTCCATGCCGAGAATGGCGATTATATCTTGCAATTCTTTGTAGCGTTGAAGCAGGCCCTGCACCTCGCGCGCAACGTCGTAATGCTCCCTGCCGACCACGTCGGGCGAGAGTATACGCGATGTGCTGTCGAGCGGGTCTACTGCGGGGTAGATGCCCATTGCGGCGATGTCGCGGGAGAGAACTGTTGTTGCATCAAGGTGGGCAAAAGTCGTTGCGGGGGCGGGGTCGGTGAGGTCGTCGGCGGGGACGTAGACCGCTTGTACCGAGGTAATTGAGCCTTTGCTTGTAGATGTAATCCGCTCTTGCAACGCGCCCATTTCGGTGGCAAGTGTCGGCTGATACCCAACCGCGCTCGGCATACGCCCGAGCAGTGCCGAAACTTCCGAACCTGCTTGTGTAAACCTGAAAATATTATCTATGAACAGCAGTACATCTTGGCCGTCCTTGTCGCGGAAATACTCCGCCATTGTCAGCCCCGAAAGCGCGACTCTCATTCTCGCACCGGGCGGCTCGTTCATCTGCCCATACACCAGCGACGTCTTCTTGATAACGCCGGATTCCTTCATTTCCTCGTACAAATCATTGCCCTCACGAGTGCGCTCGCCAACGCCCGTGAAGACCGAAAGGCCGCCGTGTTGCTTGGCGATATTGTTAATCAGCTCCATAATCAACACGGTTTTCCCCACGCCCGCGCCGCCGAACAGCCCGATTTTCCCGCCTTTCAGATAAGGCGCGATTAGGTCTACGACCTTGATTCCGGTCTCGAGGACGTTGTTAGTCGGGGATAATTCTTCGTATGCGGGGGCCGCTCGGTGAATCGCCCAGCGTTCCTCGGCTTCGGGGGCGGGTTTGTTGTCAACCGGCTCACCAAGCAGATTGAAAACCCTGCCGAGTGTGCAATTTCCTACAGGCACTTTAATCGCATCGCCGGTGTCAACCGCCTGCATACCGCGCACCAACCCGTCGGTACTACCCATTGCAATACAGCGGACGACGTCGTCGCCGATATGTTGCGCGACTTCGACGACCAATTTGCCCGCATTGCCGTCCCGCTCGATTTCGATGGCGTTAAGCAGTTTCGGGAGGTTTTCGGGCTCGAACCTGATGTCAAGCACCGCGCCTATAATTTGTACTACTGTTCCGATGTTTTTCGACATAATCTTATCCTCGCTGTAAATTATTTATTTGTTTTTTTACAATCCAAACGAAATGCCTTTAGGGTCGTTATTTGCGGCGGCGTTAAGGAAACATTCGAGCCGCGATTTGTTTTCGGACTTATAATTATTCTCAAAATATTCCTGCCGCCATTGGGTGTAGTCGTATGAGGGTTTTTGTAAGGCTGTAGTCAAGTCTTTCTGCATAATTTTGTCCTCGTTGATAATTTTTGTAGGGACGACCGCCCCGGTCGTCCGTTAAATATCGGAAACAAGGCGTTTATTGCGGACGTCCGGGGCAACCCTCGGGTCGTCCGTTAAATATCGGAAACAAGGCGTTTATTGCGGACGACCGGGGGCGGTCGTCCCTACGTTTAACCTTACGAAATCGCATTCGCCCCGCCGACAATCTCATTAATCTCGTTCGTAATCTTCTCCTGCCTTAGCCTATTGTATTGCAGTGACAAGCTCTCAATCATCTCCTCGGCGTTGTCGGACGCGCTCTCCATGGCGTTTCGGCGCGCGCTCTGCTCGGAGGCGTAGGCCTCGACACAGGCACAGCTAATCATGCTCATGAGCATTTTCGGGATTATGCGGTCGAAAACGGCTTCGGGGGAGGGGTCGTAGCTTGTAAAGCCTTGTGCCGATTCGTCACTGTTTTCAGTTTCCGATACCACGAACGGCAGTAGCTGTACCGCTGTCGTTTGCTGTTGCAGTGCGGAAATAAACGCGGTGTAAAAAATCCAGACCTCGTCAACCTCGCCGGAGCGGAATTGATTTATTGCAATCTGGGCTATATCGGCACAGCGGCTGGCTTTGATGTCGTCGCAAAAGTGCGGAAATTCAGCCGAGATGTCGTATTTATTTTTCTTGAAATAATCGACCGTAGTTTTCCCGACCGCGATTATTTTCGTGCCGGTATCAGGAGCGTTGTTTTTATGGGCGGCGACTAATTTCAAAATGTTGGAATTGTACCCGCCGGCAAGCCCTCTGTCACCTGCGATTACTATAAACAGCCGGTTTTTCACGGTTTTGCGTTTGGTGGTGAAAATGGTTGCGAAGTCTTTTTTTTCAGTGGCAATGCCCGACAAAAGCTTGTCGAGCGCGTGGAAATAAGGCCGCATACGCTCGGTCTGCGCCTTTGCACGGCGAAGTTTCGACGACGCCACCATCTCCATTGCTTTGGTAATCTGCAAGGTGGAACCGACGACTTTAATGCGCCGTTTGATAGACTTCATATTACCTTTTGCCATGTTTTCAGTACCTTTCCGTTTTATCGCGTGCCGTCTGTAGGGGCGCGCATTGCGCGTCCGTTGTTAACGGTTTAATACGCATCAAAATAGGACACCTTCTTAATAAAAAACGACAACGCCACCAACGCCAATGCGGCGGCGGAAAAAACCAATGAAACTATTCCCAAAACCAAAGATGCTTTAGCCATATTTCGTTACCTCCTAATTTGCGGGCGGTTTTTGTCGCCCTCCTGTAACATTGTGGGCGTGCTGTCTGTAGGGGCGAACTCGGTTCGCCCGTGTAGGTCAAAACCGACTGCTTAATTCCCCTTCAAAAAATCCTCAGTAAACTTCGTCAATGCCGCCCGCAGTGCCTTCTCGTTGTCGGGGGTCAACTCGCGCCGCTCCTTGATGTCGCCGAGGATTTCGCTGTGCTGTGTGTCGAAATATTTCGATAATTGGGCCTCGTAGTCGGCGACTTTGGCGGGTTCGACCTCTTTTAGGAAATTGTTGATTACTGCATAGATAATTATAATCTGATTCTCGACCGACACGGGTGAGTTTTTCGGCTGTTTCAAAACCTCCACAATCCGCTCACCTTTTGCGAGCCTATCCTTGGTATCTTGGTCTAAGTCGGAGCCGAATTGCGAGAACGCCTGCAACTCTTTGTACTGCGAGTACTCCAATTTGAGTGTACCCGAGACCCGCTTCATTGCTTTAATTTGCGCGTTACCGCCAACCCGCGAGACCGATACGCCCGGGTTTACCGCAGGGCGAATACCCGCGTTGAACAGTTCTGTTTCAAGGAAGATTTGCCCGTCTGTGATTGAGATTACGTTGGTTGGAATGTACGCGGAAATGTCCCCCGCTTGTGTTTCGATAATCGGGAGCGCGGTGATTGAGCCGCCGCCGTAGTCTTTGTTGAGGCGAGCGGCGCGTTCGAGCAGTCTTGAGTGCAAGTAAAACACGTCCCCGGGATACGCTTCACGGCCCGGCGGGCGTTTCAGCAACAGCGACAGTGCGCGGTATGCAACGGCGTGCTTGGACAAATCATCGTAGACTATAAGCACATCTTTACCCTGCTCCATGAAGTATTCACCCATGGCGCAACCCGCGTATGGCGCGATATATTGGATAGGCGCAAGCTCGGACGCGCCCGCAGAGACTACTATAGTATAGTCCATTGCGCCCGCTTTTTTCAGTTCCTCAACTACAGTTGCGACTGTTGAGCTTTTTTGTCCGATTGCGACGTATATGCAGATTACATCGGTTTTTTTCTGATTGATAATGGTGTCAATTGCGATTGCAGTCTTCCCTGTTTGGCGGTCGCCTATAATCAACTCGCGTTGACCCCTGCCTATCGGTATCATCGAGTCAATGGCTTTTATGCCTGTTTGAAGCGGCACGTTGACCGATTGCCGCGTGATTACACCGGGCGCAATCTTTTCAACAGGGCGGTTCTCTGCCGCCGAGATTGGGCCTTTGCCGTCAACAGGTAATCCCAATGGGTTGACAACCCGCCCCAGTAGCGCGTCGCCGACCGGCACCGACACGATGTTTCCGGTGCGTTTGACTGTGTCGCCCTCTCTGATTTCGGCGTCACTCCCGAGCATAACTGCGCCGATGAAGTCCTGCTCTAAGTTCAGAGCCATGCACTGCTCACCGTTATCGAACGCCAAAAGCTCCCCGAGCATACACTTTTCAAGCCCATGCAAGCGGACAATTCCGTCCCCCACGGTGACGACCGTACCGGTATCGGCAAGGCTGACCTTCGCGCCGAAGTTCTTAATCTGCTCCTTTATAAGAGCGGTAATTTCATCAGGGCGTAACTGCATACTCATAGTTTAATTTCTCCTTTTGTTGAGGGGTTTTATTGTAGAATATTATCTATTAGTTTTACCGCGCCTTTGACGTCGGCGGGCAGGACATGGACGTGTGGCAGGTCGATTAGACCGCCCAGCCACGCGCTTTTCTCGTAGTTGGAGTCGAGTGCGGTGTAGAGGAAAACTTGAATCCCTGCGTCCATAATTGCGTGGGTTAATTCTTCGGTACGGTGATTGGTCTCAAAGGTTTTACCGTCCGTGAACGCCAACACGCACTTGCAAGAGGCTATTCTTTGGCGGATAGCCGCGTAGCCGCTTTCGGGGAAATCGCTCTCGCCGATATAGAGTACCCGATACTTGTGTTTCTTTAGGCGGGCGTTGAATTTCTCGGTAATCTTGATATGTTTTTTGTAGGTTTTGCGCTCGGACTTTTCGGTGATACTTGAAAAGTCGGCTTTGATAATGTAGATTCGCGTCATAATACTCACAGTGCTCATAAAACAACGTCCGCGATTTCTCGCTTCATAGTTTCAAGGCGGTTTTTGACACTGCCGTCGAGCCGGACGCCGCTGTAGCTGACTACCACGCCGCCGATAAGGCTTTTGTCGGTCTTTTCGGTCAATTGCACTTTCTTACCGGTGATGCTCTGCATTTTTTCGGTAAGTTTCTCGCGCTGTTTTGCGTTTAGCACAAAGGCAGAAGTCACCGTCACGGGGACGATGCCGAATTTCTCGTAGTACCGCGCCATGAATTCGCGGTAGACCGCGCCGAACCGCGGCAGTCTGCCCTCGCGGCAAAGCACCAACAGAAAATTCAAGGTGTACCTTGACACACCCATGCCCGAACGCCCGAAAATATTTTCGATTACACGAAGCTTATCCCCGCGCGAAATTGTGGGGATGAGCGAGAGTTTCGCAAGCTCCGGGTTCGTATTGAACACACCATTTACAGCGGCAAGCTCGCTTAGAATCTGCGCGTAGCCCGCTTGGTTGTCGCCGTGTTCGTCCGACAACAAATCCAACAGTGCCGTTGAATATACGTTCTCAACCGATTTCATAGTATCACCTAAACATTGACAAGAAAGCTGTTAATCAGCGTTTCGTTGTCTTTTTCGCCTATTTCTTTTTCCGCCACGGCAGACGCCGTCATTATGACAAGCTCGGAAATTTGGTTCTTGATTTCGTTCATGACCCGCTTTTTCTCGAGCGCAATGCCTTCCTCCGCCTTTTCACGAATGTGCAGGGCGTTGATGTTCGCTTCGGCGAGAATTTCGCGCTCCTTTGCGAGTGCGCGAGAATTAGCCGCGTTGAGGATTTTCTCGGCTTCGGCTTTTGAATTCTCGAGCAAGAGTTTATACTCGGCCTCTTTCTCGAGTGCGGCCACTTTCGCGGCCTCGGCGGCGTCAAGCTCTGCCGAGACGGCGGCTTTGCGCTTGTCAAGGATTACGACCACTT
The DNA here is from genome assembly GCA_009777155.1 of Oscillospiraceae bacterium. Taxonomy (GTDB): domain Bacteria; phylum Bacillota; class Clostridia; order Oscillospirales; family Ruminococcaceae; genus Ruminiclostridium_E. Next base: position 55,017 of record WRMK01000002.1, on the reverse strand, counting down.
TTGCGTGCAGGAAAAACCTGTACATCAGCATAATTACCAAGGTGTTAATCAAGGTAAACAGGATTGTACCGGGGTCAATACTGATAATATCTAAGTATTTATCCATGTTTTCACTAAGCCCTTTCTGTTATTTGTACAAACTGTATACTACAGATTGCTCGAGAACGGGCGCATGAACATGACCATCAGCGCGAACACGAAGCCGTAGATACCGCCGGTTTCCGCGATTGCGTCGCCTACTATCATTGTGCGGGTGATAATGCCCGCCGCTTCGGGCTGTCTGCCGACCGCTTCGACACCTTTGCTTCCGCAGATACCTTGCCCGATACCGGTACCGATATTCGCAAGCAGGGCAATCCCCGCGCCGAGGGCTTCAAAGCCCAATACAACCGACTTCGCCGATATTGTAGCCATTTCCATTTCCATGTAATTCACCATGTCCTTTCTGCACAAACGTGCATTTGAAAGTTTCGTTTTCCCCGATTTGCACCGGGTCTTGAAAACTTTAACCTCCAAGTTTTATTTTTGTTTTATTTTTACCCGACAAGGGTTAGTTTACGAAAGTGTTTTGCTTGTTTTGGGGTTTGCGGGGATTACCTGCGCCTGAAAGGTTTGCGGGGTATCTCGGTGCGCTGTACCCTGAGTGGGCTTCGCGTTCACACGAGAATTTCCTCGCCGACATCGTCTCCCCAATCGCACTCTTTTTCTTCAAAATAGTTTCCGGGGTACTTTGCAAAACGCTCTTGTATCGTCATCGCGGGCGAACCGCCCCACGAAGCAAGCTGTAAAGTCGTTTCCACAGTACTCCTCCTTTGCGATATATGTATAGCCGATTGCGAAACTCACGGACGCGCATCGCTTGCGAAGTAATGCTGCGCCCCTACATGGGGAGGCTCGGCTTTATTTTTCATCTACATATTGTAGGGGCGGGCATTGCCCGTCCGCAAAACAGTAGGTTTTGCAATCGTCCGGATATATAGCTATCCACTACCCACTACCCACTACTCACTGCAGTCCGCGCTCGACACATAAACCATCGTCAGCATTGCGAAGATATACGCCTGTATCGTCGCGGAGAACAGGTCGAAATAGAGCGACAGCACTGCGGGGACTACTACCGCGAAACTTCCCAAAGCCCAGTAGACAATGCCCATAATCAGCATGCCGCCTAAGATATTCCCGAAGTGACGGAAGACTTGTGACAAGGGATTCGTCAACTCGCCGACAAGGTTCATCGGGAGCATTACCGGAGTAGGGTCGATGAAGCTTTTGAAAAAGCCTTTCACGCCGCCGGTCTTGAACTTGTTGCGCTGTGTCAAAATAAAGGTGATAATCCCCCACGAGCCGAGCACCATTATGTCCGCGGTCGGCGGGCGATACCCGAAAAGCCCCGACAAGCTGAAACTCAGCGACGAAATCAGAACGGTCGCAATGTAGGGCGTGTAGGCTACGTATTTTTCGCCCATGCCGTCTATTACCATGTCTCTGAAAAAGGTGACAATCGCCTCGGCAATCATCTGCCTTTTGCCGGTCGGTTTTACCTTGAGATTGCGCCCTAAGACAAAGAACAGTATGCCTAAAAAGACCATGACAATCCACTGTGTGACTACGGACGAGGTGAGGTTGAAGGTTATGCCGAAAAGCTCAAAGGAGGTTGCTATGTACGGCAGGCTCATGTCGAACGGGGCTTTTTCAGCCGCCGCGATTATTGTAAAATTATACATGCGAATAGGAATCCTCCTTTAATTTTTAATATTTTAAGAGATTGCGAAACTCACTACATACCGCAAAATTTTTGCAAATGTGAGGTGGCAGTCGGGGCAGAGGGGGGTAGTAGGGGTACGGCGGCACAAGGAATCGCACGCCCGCGTTCTACGCTTGATAGAGCTTAACCTTCTCGAGCCGAACCGTTATCACGTAGCACGAGCCTATTTGCGAGTGCAGACTTTTCAAATAGATGAAACTTGTCAAGTCGTGAACTTGTAAGGTCGCAATCGAGGAAGTGGAATTAGATGAGTTTGTGTGGCGGGCCGGCAATTCCTTGTGCCGCCGTACCCCTACTACCCCCCTCTGCCCCCACTCAAGTCCATGACCTCTAAACGGCGAGTTTCGCAATCGTCTATTGTTAATATTTCTCAAACGCCGCCATTAATAATTCGGCTTCGTCTGCGGTCTCGTCTGTGTATGAAAGTATGAATCCGACCATTCTGTCGCCATGTTTCCTCATGATATAATCCTGCAAAACCGTTTCGCCGAGCATTTCAAGGCTTGCGGGGAGTTTTGTGTAGGTCTCGCCTGCGACTTCTATCGTTCCTAAGTCGCCAAACCGGAAATCCGGGCCGGTTGATGCAAACATAACCTTGACGTTGTCAAAATACTGCTCTACCGTTATGTCGCTAATCGGCATAAGCTCGGTTAGGACAATGACGTTCGGGAAGCCGGCGGGGCTGAACGCCACCATGTCGTAAGTCGCTGTGAGTGCCGCGTAATCCACTATATCTTGGTCTAAATCGAAGGCGGCCGCGCCCAAATCCATCATGTCGAGGATTTCCTCCGGTGTCGCCATTACGAATCCGGGGGGCAGGGTGAATCTAAGCCCGAGGTAGTCGCTTTCAAAGGATGTGTCGGTTAGGATACCGCGCTCGTATGTTGCGATTGCGACTGCACCTGTGGTTGCGGGTTCAGTGGGTTCATCGGGTTCGTTGGGTTCAATGGGTTCGTCGGGTTCAATGGGTTCATCGGGAGTTTCGGGAGCGTCCGAGACGTCACGAGGTTCGGGGAGCGGCAGGGTCTCGCCACCCTCCGAAACGACGCCTGTGGGTTCAAACCCACACGCCGCCAAGGTCAGCACGAGGCAGAGGGTGATAATCGTTGTAAATTTTCTCATGGTTAATACCTTTCACGGTCGAGCGACTTTGAGGTGCGGGCGGACCGTGGAAATCCCGCCCCTACGCTCAGGAATTTTACACAACACAGTAGACTTGCGCCATGTAGGGGCGAACTGCGTTCGCCCGTATAAATTAAACGGACATTGTTAAATGTTGTCAAACCGACTTATTAAACACCGCCCGAATCTTATAATACACACTCGGGTAGAGCAGTGGGGCTATCGCCGTTATCGGGTTGATTAGCCCGAACGTAATCAATACTGCAAACACTCCGAAAATCCCCAGCATACGCATGCCGTAGCTGAATGCGAAGTAGCTCCGCGCCCGCTTTGTGTCCCTGCGCCTGATTGCGCGGCCTGTGGTGAAGCCGATTAGGTAGAAGTTTACCGCCGCCGCTATGTTGCCGATAAGCAACCCCGTGAAAACGCCCCAGTCTACCTTTATAAATAAGCCGAGGATTCCGCTGATTAGTAGCACTGCGCCGTTTGCAATCAGGAAGAAGGGGGTCATCTGTTTCAGTTCTTCAAGTGCGATTATTTCCGCTTCGGATTTAACTCTACGGTTCGATATCGTTTTCATAGTAGTAGTCACTCTCGCCCTTAAAGGCAGGTTTTTGTTTTTCAACACCCTTTGAATCGCCGTCGTACATCTTAATCAGTCTCATCAAGTACGAAATCAGCGACAATATCATCACCGCCACGCCGACAAGTACCATCAGCAGTTTAGTCCAGTCGGGCAGGCTCAACTTGTCGCAGAGCCACGCCCCGCCGCCTATGAACAGCAGGAGCGGCGTAATCACAACGAATGCAATGTGACTTGCCACAATGTACGCCGACATCGGGTTGTCGCGTTTATTCATTGAGGATAATGCGGTCGAGCTCCCAGTGGTTGCCGCGCTTGGACATAGTACGGACGAAAGTCGCCCGTTGGTTGTCGATTGACAACTCGAGGGTCAACAGACATTCATCTGCGGACACCGGGCTTAACTGATACGAGGGGTTGGTCCAGTTGACGGGGTAGTCCTCATACGGTTGAAAGTTCATGTGTATGCCGAGACTGCCGTCCTTATCGTAATAGACCGCGCCACGGAAGAACGGGTTGCCGAAATTGGTGGTGCCGTCCATAATCCGCTCGGCCTCTGCCCCCGAGAAGGTATCGAAAACCAAGGTGGATATATCGTTGAGGGTTAAATACTCGTCGCTGTCTACATAATAAATATCGTTTTCGGGGCGGTTGCCGTAGGGTTCGGGCAGGGCGGGGAGGCCTTGGGTGAGGAATAATTGTACCACTCTGTGATTATTTTTGATTAACCTATCGGCGGCGTCGGTCATTTCGGCCCGCTCGTCAGCCGTGGGTTCAAAAACATCGTCGTCGGGTATACTCGCGATGTCGCCGCCCGACTGCGAGTCCCCCCCGATGTACCAAAACGCAAAGACGGCCGCCGCAACAGCCAAAATAAACACCACAACAGTCGCCACGAGTGCAGATTTACTACCGGTCATGAATTTTTTAGTCCTTTCGATAAATCACATAAGGTTATTATACAACATTTTTAACACTATTTCAACCCTTTATTGAAAAAAATTTTAATTTTTTTGAAATTAAATCCAAATAATGGGTAGAATATAGTTAATATAGGGGACTTCATGGACTTGAGGGGGGGGCAGAGGGGGGTAGTAGGGGTCTATGTCTGCGCCGCCGCTTTGAAACTGCACGAACCCGCGTTTACACTTGCTAAAACTTAACTCTCTCGTGCCAAAGACTTTGTAGATGGAAGAACCCCTTATGGGGGCGGACTTTTAATGTATAGCGAACCCATAGGTCGCCAAGGGGAAAACTCGCTGTCGATGTTGCGGGGATTGAACGGTTTGTGCGGCGGGCGTGCGTTTCAAAGCGGCGGCGCAGACATAGACCCCTACTACCCCCCTCTGCCCCGACTGCCACTTCACATTTGCAAAAATTTTGCTGTATGTAGTGGGTTCATAAGATAATATTGCTCAAGGAGACTTGCTTTGTTAAAAGATAACACAGAAAAAATTACCGAGATTGCCGCTATGCAGTGGAAGGTACTGCCTGTGAGTGGGTTGTACTCGCCGCTTAGGAAGTTGCGGCGCAAATTAGCGCAATCGGCGCAATCGGCGAATAAATCCCGCGAGGCCGCGCCTTTGCCGGGCGAGAAACGCATGCTTGAGAAGGAACTCGGCATGCTTATCCGCGCCCACAAAGGTTTTTATATAAATATGTACCTTTCTGCAAACGGCGTTAAAACCCCCGTCTTGGGCGGGGTTGTAGGCTCAATGCGGGAGATTTCCGCCGAGATGATTGTGAATGTGGTGTCGCGATTGGCGGCGGTCAAGCCGCTGACGTCGATGGATATTGATAGCCTGATATGGCAGGCGAAGTACTGCGTGATTTCCGATGCGATTAATGGTGTCGGAAATGGCGATAACTTCGGGGAGAAACTCAGTGCCTTGACCGACTTAGAGCCTGAGCGGATTTGCGCGGCGTTGAACCCTGTGGAACTGTTGTATTCGGCGGATACTTTGTATCCCAAATTGACCGAGGAGACCCGCGCCGATTATCGCCGCAAAACCTCTGAGATTGCGATTGCGACCGGGATTGATGAGGCGCGGTTGTCCAACGAGTACATGAATCGGAGCAGGGCGGAGAACCTGCATGTAGGTGAAATCATCGCGAAAGACTACCGCCGCGTGTTCCCGTTTGTGCGGGTGCGGGCGTACTTGACGGCGTTGTTTCTGCCTACCGCCCTGCTTACGGCGGTACTGGCGTGGTGTTACGCGGATGTTTCGAGCTGGGCTTGGGCGGCGTTGTTGTTCGTACCCTGCCTTGCTATACTCAAGCCGCTTGTGGATTATATTGCCATAAAATCCGTCAAGCGCGACGGGCTGATTCCGCGGCTTGCCCTCAAGGGCAAAGTTCCCCCCCGCGCCAAGACTATCTGCGTAATCTCGACCCTGATTGCCTCCGAAAAGGACGTTGTCAGCGGGTTTGGAAAATTACGGGAGGCACGACTTAAAAATAATTCAGACAACATAAAATTCGCCCTGCTATGTGACCTTAAACCCGCCGATAACGCTGAAAATCCCGATGACGAGCGGCTTTTGGCAATTGCAGAGAAGACGTTTTCGGGGGCGGGCGACTTTGTAATACTCATAAGGGAGCGGAAGTTTTGCAAGACTCAGAACGCGTGGCAGGGGCACGAGCGTAAGCGGGGGGCGATTTTGGCGTTTGCTGAATTGCTTCGGGGCGGCGTTAGCGAGGCACGCAAATGCGGATTCCGCGCTGTTTACGGGAGCCGCTCGGCCTTGCATGATATTGCGTATATAATGGCACTCGACTATGACACAGTCCCGCTCATGGACAGCGTTTCGGAGCTTGTCGGGATTGCCCTGCACCCGCTCCATAAGCACAAGGGCATAATCGCCCCCCGAATTACCACTACTCTTGACAGCTACCTCAAAACCGGGTTCTCGCGGGCAATGGCGGGCAACGGCGGCTGTGCGGGGGCGTCGAGTTACGACTGCTTTTCGGGGGAGATGTATCAGGATTGCTTTGGTGAGGGGATTTTCACCGGTAAGGGGCTGATTAACGTGGATATGCTCCTTGACAAGTGCAGTGGATTCAGGGAGGAGCGGATTCTTTCGCACGATATACTTGAGGGCGGTTGCCTCGGGGTGGTTTATGCGGGGGATATTGAATTTAATGATAGCTTCCCCGATACCTCGGCGGCCTACTTCAAACGCCAGCACCGTTGGCTTCGCGGGGACTTGCAGAATTTCCGCTATATTTTCCGCAGAAACTTCTCGCCGCTCACCCGCTGGAAACTGCTTGACAACGTAAGGCGGGCGGTTACGCCGCTGTTTATTTTCCTGTGCTTTGCAATTGCAGCTGTGCGGCCGAATCCCGCACGACTTGACCTGCTTGCTTTAGTCGGGTTGCTCGCGATTACCATGCCGTTTTTAATGGGGTTCTTTCCGTCGGTGATACGCGGGCGGCGTTTCGCGTTTTATCGCAGGTTCTACTCGCCTGTAATCTCGCAGACAAAGCAATTGTTACGCCAGTGTTTAATGGAAATCATGTTCGCTGTGAAAAACGCGCTGATTAGCGCGGACGCGCTTGTGCGGACTTTGTGGCGTATGCTGATTACCAAAAAGCACTTGTTAGATTGGAACACCGCCTCGTCCTTAGAGGGTTTGAAAAGCGGAGTTTCGCATATTTTGCTTGCAGAAATTGTTTCGGCGGCTTTGTTAATGGCGGCGTTAGTGAATGGGAACATGCTTGTGGTTTTGCTCGGCGTAATATTCATGTGCCTTTTGCCGCTTACGCTGTATATCGACAGGACGAGCGGCAAGACTACCCCCAAATTCACAAAGGCTATGCGTGCAGAATTGCTTCAAAATGCGCGGAAGATGTGGGCGTTTTACACCGATTATGTCACAGCCGAGCATAATTTTCTGCCGCCCGATAATGTCCAGTACAGCCCTGTATACCGCGTTTCGGCGCGGACTTCGCCGACTAACATCGGCATGTATCTGCTTTCGTGTGCGGCGGCGCGGACGTTTGGGTTTATCACTAAAGACGAGTTTGTGTCGCGGGTTGAAAAGACTGTGGGGACTGTTGAGCGGCTCGAAAAGTGGCATGGAAACTTGATGAATTGGTATGAAACTCACGAGTTGAAAGTTATTTCGCCGTTTGTGTCTTCGGTTGACAGCGGGAATTTTGTCTGCTGTTTAATCGCGGTGAAACAGGCCTTGCGCGAGTGTAATTCAAGCGAGGAATTGATAGCGCGTATTGAAAAAATTGCCGCCGAAACGAACTTAAAGCCGTTCTTCAACAAGGCGCGGAACCTGTTCAGTATCGGCTTTGACCTTGATAGTCAGAGCTTGTCGCGGCATAGTTACGACCTGATTATGTCCGAGGCGCGAATGTTGTCATACTATGCAATCGCCACGGGGCAGGCCGACAAAAAGCATTGGCGGAGTTTGGGGCGGGTGATGGGCAGGAGCGGGTCGTACGCCGCGCCTGTAGCGTGGACGGGGACGATGTTCGAGTACTATATGCCGGAGTTGCTGTTGGGTTCAAAGGAGGGCAGTATGGAGTATGAGGCGTTGCGGTTTTCCCTGCATTGCCAGCAGAAACGCGGGCGGGAGACCGGCCTGCCGTTCGGCATGTCCGAGAGCGGGTATTATGCGTTTGATGAGGCGTTGAATTACCAGTACAAGGCGCACGGTGTCCAGACCGTGGGCTTGAAAGGCGGGTTGAACAAGGAGCGGGTAATCTCGCCTTATTCGAGTTTCTTGTCGCTCGGAATTGACCCGATTGCATCTTATAATAATTTGGTGAAACTTGAAAAGCTCGGCGTGAGCCACTCTAAATACGGCTTTTATGAGGCGGCGGATTTCACCAAGCACAGGGTCGGTTCGGGGTATGCGGTGGTGAAAAGCCATATGGCGCATCACGTCGGTATGTCGATGGCGGGGGTCTGCAATGCGTTGCATGGCGGCAAGTTGCAGAAGCTTTTCCTAAGCGACCCCGACATGAAACGTGCGGAGGAATTGCTTGAGGAAAAAATTATGGCGGGTGAGCCTGTTTTGGCAACTCCCGAATGGCAAGAGGAACAGTCCTACCGCATGAATTCCACCGAGTTCACCGAATTTTCCTGTGCCGACATACAGGTAAACCCGCTGTCGAACGGATTGCTCACAGTCTTGACGAGCAATATAGGACTAAGCATGAGCCTGTATGGTAAAAAGAGCGGGTTTTATAAAACCGTGGACTTGTTGAATCCGCGAGGTACGCTGTTTGGGTTTGTTGAGGGCGAGAATATTATGCCGTTTTTGAATCACCCGTGTGTAGTTGCTCCCGAAAAATCCGATAAGTCGGACAAGGTCGAAAAATCCGCAGTCTTCTTCCAGAACAGCACCGAGCATTATCTCAATTGCAGGAATTTGCGGTTGGGGTTGCAGACTTATTTGCACTGCGATAAGGCGGTTGAGATTCGCCGCTTTGCCGCCGAGAATCTCGGTAACAAAAAGCGGCAGTTGAATTTGGCGGTCTACCTTGAACCTGCGTTGGCGCGGTTCAGGGATATTGCGGCGCACCCCGCGTTCATGGATTTGTTTTTGAAACTGCACTATGATGCAGAAAATTGCCTGATTATCGCCAAACGCAAGGAGCGCACGAGTGATGCCGAAACAGTAATGGCAATCGGCTTTAGGGATAAGCGCGAATTTACTTTCAGCTTCAATCGCGAGGAAGTTATAAGCCGCAACGGCGGGATTATTTCGTCGCTTGAAAAAGCCGCCGCCCTTGAAACTAATACGACTTCTGTACCTTGTCCGTGCGTGTTTATCAAGGTCGATTTTCCGCTTGATGCTTACGGTAAAAGCGATACTGATTTGATGATTTGCTACGGCGCAAGTGAGCGTGAAGTGCTTGCGCTTGCCGCCGATATACGGCGTGGTGAGGCCGAAAAGCCGTGCGAGGAGATTATTTCGCCGCTCGTCCGAGAGACGATGTATGGCAGGTTTGCGGCGCGGATTTTGCCTGCTGTAGTCTACGCGCCTGTAGCGAAAACTTCCGCTGTTCAGAGCGAGAATAAAAAGGCGGTCATGAAAAATAACTTGGGGTTGAACGCCTTGTGGGAGCTTGGCATTTCGGGCGATTACCCGATTGTCTTGTTTGAGTTTAAGGATGGTATAAAAGGCGGCGTGGTGTCGGCGAGCGGCGCGGATGCTATTGTCGAGATGAAAAAGGCGTTGTGGCTTTGCGGGGTGGAATTTGACCTTGTAATGTTGTGCGAGAATGAGGCGCAGATAAATTTAGTAAGGTCGTTGCAAAAGGAAATCGGGACGGAAATTTTCGTGGTATGCGGGACTTCGACTAACCCCGCGCTGATTAATTTAATTCGTGCCGCCGCTTGTTACACACAGCGGTCGGACGAGCTGTTGCCTAAGAGTAAGGCTAAGGTTAAATCGCGTGAATTTCTGCCGATACTGCCGTGCGGTAAACCCGAATCCGGCAAGCTTGAAAACCGATTCGAGGGCGAGAAATTTATTATCGAGAACAGCCCCGATTTGCCGTGGTGTAATATTTTGGCGTCGAGCCGATTCGGGACTTTGCTGTCGGATAGAGCTTTAGGGTTCTCGTGGGCGTTGAACAGCCGCGAGAATAAACTCAGCCCGTGGAACAACGACCTGCGCGCCGATAATAAGGGGGAGATGTTGCTGTTGAAATTCGAGGGCAGGGCTATTTACGACTTGATTGACGGGAGCAGGGCGACATTTGCGCCGAACCGTGCAGTTTATCATGGAATTGTCGGAAATCTTCATGCAAAAACCACCGTGAATGTCTTTGAAAAGGGCATGGGTAAGGAGATTGTTTTGGAGTTGGAAAACCGCAGTAAAAAGCCGAAATGCTTTGAGGTGGCTTATTATGTCGAGCCTGTTTTGGGGGTTACTCGGGAAAATGCGCGGCTGATTATTCCTACACTGCAAGTTAAAGACAATACTTTGATTTTCAAGAACCCTGCGAACGGTGTCTTTTCGGGGGCGATGATGATGTATTCCGATAATTCGGATTGCAGTTTCATGACGGGTAGGCAGGCGTTTTTTGAGGGTGACTGGAACGCGGAGAAGTCGGTAAATCCCGCGCATGATATAATCGGCGCAGTGGTAATTAAAATCGAGTTGCCCCCGAAACACACCGATAAGATTAGGTTCATTTTGGCGTTCACAAAGAATACCAAAAGGCCGCTGACCATGAAAGAGGCGTTGAGGAATAAACGCTCTGCGCCGCTGATTGAGGCAGTGCCTATTGATACGGGCGATGAGCGGCTGAACGCGCTGTACAGCTATTGGTTGCCGTGGCAGGTGATTGGCGGGCGGCTGTGGGCGCGGACCGGTTTCTACCAGAACAGCGGGGCGTACGGCTATCGAGACCAGTTGCAGGACTGCCTTGCGGCAATGCTTTTGCGGCCGGAAATTGCCAAGCGGCAGATTTTGCGGGCGTGTACGGCGCAGTTTGTTGAGGGTGACGTTCTGCACTGGTGGCACGATATGGAGACGCACAACAAAGGCGTTCGCACGCGGTATTCGGACGACTTGCTGTGGTTGCCGTTTGTGACGGCGGAGTACGTTGATTTCACGAAAGATTACGATATACTTGAGACCAAAATTCATTACGCAGACGGGCCGTTATTAGCTGACGGTGAGAAAGAAAAGTATATCGAGGTCGGCATTACCGACTTCAAAGAGAGCGTGTATTTGCACTGCAAACGCGCCATTGACAAGGCGTACGCGAAGGGCTCGCACGGGCTGTTGTTAATGGGCGGCGGGGACTGGTGCGACGGGTATAACAATGTCGGCTTGAAGGGGCGCGGCGAGAGCGTTTGGCTGTCGATGTTTTATGTAATGTTGTGCAAGAATTTTGCCAAGACTGCGATGATGATGGGCGATACCGAGTACAGCGCGGACTTGAAGCGGCGCAGTGCCGAAATTACCGCGGCGATTGACGCCTCGGCGTGGGACGGCGGGCATTATTTGCGGGCGTTTTACGACAATGGCAAGGAAATGGGCGCGGCGAAAAACGACCGTTGCAAAATTGACCTACTGCCGCAAGCGTTCGCTACGCTTGCCGAAATGCCCGATGAACACAGAAAATCCGCGGCTTTGAGGAGCGCGGAGGAGCAGTTATGCGATACGCGGAATAGGTTGGTAAAGCTGTTCACGCCGCCGTTTGCGCGGGGTAGGTCGTGGCAGGAGCCGGGGTATGTCGAGAGTTACCCCGAGGGGGTTCGCGAGAATGGGGGGCAGTATACTCATGCGGCGGTTTGGTTGGCGATGGCTTATCTTAAAGCCGCCGAGAGTTCTCGCGAAACTTGTCCTCACGACAACAAGACTTGTTATAAAGCAAAAACCGCTGGGAGTTCCCGCGAAAATTGTCCCAACGATAATAAGGCTTGTAATAAGGCAAAAGCCGCCGAGCTTCTGCGACTTCTCGCGCCTTTCGGCAGGGGCGGGGAGTACAAGACCGAGCCGTATTATATGGCGGCGGATATTTATACTAACAGCCGCGCTTATGGGCGCGGGGGGTGGAGTATTTATACTGGGAGCGCGGGATGGTATTTTTGGGTGCTTGGGGAGGTTTTTGGGGGGGGTGAGTGAATAATGAATAGTGAATAGTGAATAGTGAATAGTGAATAATGAGAAATACCTGTGGGCGAGAAAATAAATTAGAAGTACCTGTAGGCGGGGGTGGGGGTCTATGTCTGCGCCACTGCAAAGGAATCGCACGCCCAAGTCCTGCGTGCCTTACGGGCGAACACAGTTCGCCCCTACGCTGAAAAAATTTTACTGTCGTTAATAATTTTTAATGTTGTAGGGGCGAACTGCGTTCGCCCGTGGGATTTATGTGTGTGCGTGCGGTGCAATGCACGCAATCGCATTACGCCGCATAAAAATTTCGGGCGGGCAATGCCCGCCCCTACATTGCACATTGCAACAATGCAATTAATAATTCGTCGCCCGCATTTCAAAATAAGCTTTCGGGTGGGTGCAGACGGCGCATTTTTCAAACGCGCTCTCGTTGTTTACGATGTATCCGCAGTTGCGGCAAATCCAGTAGACCTTTTCTTTTTTGGTGAAGACTTCGCCATTTTCGAGGTTCGCGAGTAGCTTCAGATAGCGTTCCTCGTGTTCTTTTTCGATGCCGCCGACCTTGTCGAACAGTGCCGCAATGTCGGCAAAGCCCTCGTCGCGGGCCTCCTGTGCCATGCGCTTATACATGTCGGTCCACTCGGCGTTCTCGCCCGACGCGGCGGCTTTTAAGTTCTCGGCAGTTGTGGGTATTTCGCCGCCCGAAAGTAACTTGAACCAGATTTTCGCGTGCTCTTTTTCGTTCAGCGCGGTCTCCTCGAACAACGCCGCAATCTGCTCATAGCCTTCTTTCTTAGCCTTTGAGGCGTAGTATGTGTACTTGTTGCGGGCTTGGCTCTCCCCCGCGAACGCCTCCATTAAGTTTTGCTCGGTTTTTGTGCCTTTTAATTCTGCCATGTTTCTAAATCCTTTCTACTATTTAATTAAGTGAATATGTGAGGTGGTAGTCGGGCGGTGGGTCGGCAGGGGGCAGGGGGTCTGTGTCTGCTCTACCGCAAAGAGCCACACGCCCGCTTTTGCGCTTGATAAAGTCTAACCTTCTCGAGCCGAACCGTTATCACGTAGCAGATACCCATTTGCGAGTGCAGACTTTTTATGTAGATGAAACTTATTAAGTCGTGAGGAGATAAGTTTCATGTCGAGAAAGTGGAGTCTGAACAGCTTGTGTGGCGGGCTGGTGGCTCTTTGAGGTAGAGCAGACACAGACCCCCTGCCCCATGCCGACCCACCGCCCCCACTAAGTCCATGAAACCCTATGTAGGGGCGCGCATTGCGCGTCCGTCTGCCCAAGTCTTGCGGGCCTTGCGGGCGAACCGTGGTGACCCGCCCCTACGCTGAAAAAATTTTTATGTCGTTAATAATTTTTAATGTTGTAGGGGCGAACTGCGTTCGCCCGTGGGATTTGTGCGTGCGGGGCGAATTCCGCCCGTGGGATTTGTGCGTGCGGGGCGAACTCCGTCGGAAATAAACTTTGTATGCCGCTTATTTCTGCATTTTGCATTCTGCATTCTCATTTAACTCGCCTGCGGCGAGTGCTTATGAACAGCCCCGCCGAGACTGCGATTAGCGTGATTGCGATTACGGTGAAGCCGCGCATGTCGGCAAGGCCGGTCGGGACGGGCTCGCTGAACGTGCTGTAGAATTTGCCGCCGTTGGATTTCAGTATCGCCTTTAATTCGCTCCAGTCAAGCCCGGGGTTTACGCCCGGTTGCACTATCCAATTCCCTGTTTCATCTTCGAGTGAAACGTAAGCGTTAACCCGCATGAGGAGCAGTTCTCCGGGGTCTTTGGTGTCGTTCCATTCAAACAAGATGGACAACTCGTATTCTTCGGAATCTTCAAAGGCCACGATAAGAGATATGAAGTTATTAGCACCATAATCGGTGTAAAATTCAGAGTGTTTTACCGCCCACTCGCTGTCAACCGCTTCGTGCAGTACTGTGAACGCCGCCTCGATTTCGGCGGGGTTTATGTCGTAAAAATTGCTCATGAACATTTCTTCCGATATGAAATACTCGAAACTGCCGCGGATAAAGTCTAAGCTGAAGTTATCATCGTCAAAGTTGGCGTTGACGTTGTCGATTGCGTTCAGAATCGGCTCGAGTACAAACTCTTGCAATTTCGCGTACGCATCTGCGTTCATTTCCAAAACCCACGCCCAACCTATAGAAGGCACCGGTTCCCAAACAGAGATTTCATCTACAACTGCGTAATAATCGCAAGCTATGCAGGTATGCGGGTCGCAAGGGTTATTAATGACGACCATTTTTTGTTCAACATCATCGTAATCCCATTCACAGCCCCCAATCAAAGTCGCAATCTCCAACCCATAGGCATAAGTCATGTAGTCCGGGATAAATATCCATTGACCCAAAAGCCAAGTAAGACTACCCAAGTTTCCCCAAAGAGATACCAGTGGCACCGGTTCGCTCGTGACATCGGATATTATCGCGCCTAAAGCATTCATTAACCCCTGACACATGCAGGGGAATCTCTCGCAAAACTCGCAGGCATACCCGGCGTTGACCCCCTCAATCGCCTCGAAAAGCGGGACGGCGATACCTTCCATTAGCACAAAGTAATCAAACAGGGATAACTCGCCGATGTCATCATACATAAAATACAGCACTAAGTACTTGCACTGTACGCAGTTGATGAGGTCTAAGCAGGGGTCGTAAAAAATGCAATCCTCGCCGAATAGGTCTACGATAGCCTCGGCGTATTCTTCAAATAAATAGTCAGCCATGTATACAGCCCAGTCTAAATAATAGCCGAAAATGAAGTCTAAGGTATACAGCGCATAGCCCAAGTCCACAAAGTCCCCCGAAAGAGTCGCAAACGTCTCCATAAATGAGGACATTATACCGTCGCAGAGACAGGTTGAGCCGCCATTGCCGCCGCATGGGTCTTCAACAAAGAGTGGTGAGCCTATAAAATCGCCGTCTTCGTCTAAGAACCACACCGCAAGCACCATGAAACTGCCCGAATCGCAGTTGATGATGAGGTCGCGCCGGTAACACCAGTCCTCGAGGGAGAAAATCCGCTCGTCTTGGGTGTACTCTATCTGGTACATGCCCTCCTCAAGTGCTGTAACATCACAGTCGTCAAAATCAATTTCCAACTCGAATGTAACGTCATCTTTGTCATCGAGACCCATAAACTTAAAACTACCATCAAACGAATCAATATCGGTTGCAAGCAGGGTCAAGCCTACCCCGTAAATTTTGAATACATCGTCGTCGTCGTCAAGAAGTTGTTTAATATCCAAAAGATAGTAATCCATGCCCGAGCGTAGGTAGGGGGGTCGGAAGTAGACGGGGTTGTCGTTGCACCAACAGTCGCAGCGAGCTTCATAGAGTTTGAATTCGCAAACCTCGTGTTCTTCGTCCCGACACGGTTGGCAGATGAAGCACCCGCAAGCGCAGGAAGTACCCTCATATAACGAACACCAAGCATGCTGACCGAAGTAACAAGCATCGCAGATGTCGTCACCGCCGCCACCGCCACCGCAACCGCACCAACAGCCGTCAATCACGCAATCCTCATGGTCGCCGCCCAAACATGGTTGGCAGTACCACCCGAACGTGAACCATTCTCGAGTATCGTTGCCGGGGTGGTATGTAATTCTAAAGGTGTCGTAGTATTTATCTACTTGAGTTACTTCATAAGAGGAACCAAAGGGATTACTCCCGAAATCAATTTGCCGATAGCCTTGGAGTTGTAAAAACGTTCCAAGGTCCGAAACCCAATTTTTATCTTCCCACTCCCAACAAATATTGTTCTCGTCTACGTACACGAAAAAGTCGGGTGCGCTGTATGTGGCTGAAAGGAAATAGCCTTTCCATTCGGCCGCCCTGCCGTATTCATATATGTAGATATCTTCATAGCCGTTGCCGTTGTTGTAATAAATCTTGAAAGTGTCGCCGTCTTTGAATACATCGGTATAGACATCAGTCCCTCCGGTTTCATAGAAATCCTTGCCTACGAGATAATACCCTTGCATTGACAGAAACCATGCAATCTCAGCGACATAGTTTGCATTGTCCCATGCCCAGCGGATATCGTCTTCGTTGGTGTAAATAAAGGGGGAGGGGTCGTTGTCTGCGACGGGGGAGAAGTAATAACGCCAGTAGTTCTCGCCGCCCTCGCCGTATATGTAGGTGTATACGGTGGTGCCGTCTTGGTCTCCGACTTGATATGTAAGCCGAAACTCGTCATTGTCTTTAGTCACGATAGTTTTTTGGGGGTAGACGTTATCATAGGTCAGAGTATTTTCAGTTAATTTAGTCAGCCCATCCGAAAGGAAAAAGCTATGAAGCTGTGTGCGAAAATCTACATTGTTCCATTCCCACCTATGATTGCCTTCGCTGTTGAAAGTGAAGTCGTCGGGGGCTTTGCCGACGGTGTCGGTGAAGTATTTGAACCATTCTGCATACTCGGCATCGTAATAGCAGACTGCCATTCGCCAATTACCGTCGCCGTCGTAGTAGTCAATAGAGAAAGAAATGTCGTAATCCGGGATAATAGGGTACTTAGTCACCTCGGTATACTCCTCCGTTTGGTTTGAGCCGTCAGAAAAACGGTCTGAGTGTTCAGCGTACCCTTCGCTTAACAAGAAGTCGATAATGTCGTCAACTAAATCTATGTTGTCCCATCGCCATGTAATGTAGTCCTCGCTGCCGTAAGTAAAGTCGGCTTCGCCAAAGGTGTCGGGGAAGTAGTCGCGCCAGTAGGCATCGCCGCTTTGGGCGTGTATTGCGGGCATGCCGCCTAAGCTTAGTATGACTGCAAAGGCTGTAAGTAGGGAAATTAATCGCTTTTTCATGGGATACCTCCGTGATTTTTTTGTACTATTATTATAGTATAGCATAGTTTTTGGGGGAATGCAATAGAAAGTTATCGCCAGTTCTCGATAGAAAGCCCGCTGATGTTCTCGAAGTCTTTGGTGTTGTCGGTCACGAGGGTTGCCCCCGCTAATATAGTCCATGCCGCGATAATGATGTCGTTGCTGCCGACGGTGAAGCCTTTTTTCTTTAGGTCGATGTAAATTCCCGCCGCCGTTTCCATTACGAGCTTTTCCGAGAGTGTGAGGTAATGCTGTGAAACATCATAAATAGCTCGGATTCGCTCGATTTTTGCATAGGCGTTCACGTCTGAAAGACCCCTCAAAACCTCATAATAAGCCATTGGGGATATTAAAACGACATCTTTGTTTTCATTTGCCCTTTTCATATTCTGATAGACGTTAGGGTTACTGCGTAACGATAAAATCAGGGTACAAGCGTCAAGAGAATAAAACATTAGTCGTCGTCCTCCAATCCCGAGAAGTCCAAGTCGTCCTTGTTGTCGTCGGTGCAATATAATTCGATGAAGTTGTCGGGAATGGGTTCTTCGTCGTTTTCCGGTGAATTCACGAATAAAAGCAAGTCGTTTATTACTTTTTGTTGCTTTTCAAGCGACCATTCGCCGACCGGTTTAATCAGAATCCCCTCGTCGGTTTTGAACAAGTCGATTTCCGATTTCGGCGGTAAATCCGAAACGGTTTTCGGGATAATAACCGCCCACGAGTTTCCGAATTGCGAAACAGTCGTCCTGCACATCAAGTCCATGTTGCAACCCCCTTTATAAAAAATACATGTATCACTCATGGCAATACATGTATTATATCATAGTTTTCTTGTTTTGTCAACAGTTTTGTTATCTGCTCAACATCGGCAAAACATTATACTGCGCGTTCCTCGCGAAGTCGTAGTTATTAGTCGCGTCCCACTGCACAGACCACGTCATCAAGCCGCCGAGGCAGTTGTATGGGGTGGAGCACATTACGTCATTACCCCTGAAGCCCGTCACTAAGCGGCGAAATGCCTCGTTGATTTCGGCGTTTGTTAAGTAGCCGTTGTAGGCGGCGCGTGGGGTCGCGGGCAGGCCCACGCTGACTTTATTAGGCGGCAGACCGGGGAAAACCACGCCTGTGTCGGCTATGGGAAAACCTTTGATAATCGCCTCGGTTAGGTAGACGATGAAGTCGATTGTGCCTACGTTGTGCGGCCGCCTGTCAACCCCGAACATCGAGCCGCTGTTGTAATACTGCATGTGTACCCGCGTGATACGGTTGCCGAAGTGGAGGATTATCGGGAGGTAATTGCCCCACGCACCGCCGTACCGCGCAATCGCCCCCACAAGATTCAGCGTTTCCGGCGCCATTGTCAGCATGAAGCCTTGCGGGAAGGAGTGCATAACCGCGTCAACGCCGTCTATCACGCCTTTTACAGTGCCCGTCGGGTGCCACGGACTGCCCGAGACTGCCATGCCTTCCTCGACGTCGATGTCGATACCGTCAACCCCGAGATTGACGCAAAGTTGATACAAACTTTCGCCGAAACGCCGCACTTTATCGGGGGTATCGAGTGTCACCGTGACCCCGCCGCCGCCGATTGACAACAGGACTTTTTGTCCGCGGCTCTGCAAATACCGCACGTTGTCGCGAAGCGGCACATCAGGGCCAGCAAACTTAACAACGCCTTGGCTGTCCGGCGCGACAAAGGCGATTATGACTTCGTTGTAAAGGGTTGGAACCGAGGTAATCGGCACGCGGTCACGGCCGGGCAAATTCCAACTCTGCCAGTAACCCGAGAGTACCGGTCTCATATAAAATCAGCTCCTTGTTGATTGAATTTGTTTATTATATGCGACTTAGGACGTTACTGCACCTCTTTGCATATAATAAATAAATTCATCTACAAGGAGAAACTTATTATGGGAGTAGGATATTTAAGGGTACAGGCTTCGGCGGGGGGCGCGCTGCCGATTAGCGACGCCGAAGTGACCATAAAACAAAGGCGCGCCGATGGCGTTTACAGCTATAAAACCCACACCGACCTCGACGGCAAAACCGAAGACGTGCCAATGCCGGGGGTGTCGGTGAATTGCACGTTGACACCGGGGTGTAAGCCGCCGATTTACGGGTTTTGCGACGTCGATATAGCCGCGGACGGCTTTGTTACAATGCACATTGACGGGGTCGAGATAGTCGAGACACAGACGGCGATTCTGCCTGTGAATATGTTTCCGCTCGCGAGTGAGGCCCGCCCTGTGACCGATGTGACAATCGAAATTGCACCCGTCAGCCTTGAATTTTGTGAGGGTAACTGCAAATTTCCGCCGCCGATTGCGCGAGCCTCAAAGGAAGTCTTTATCCCCGATTACATAACCGTCCACCTCGGCAGACCGCTTGACACCACGGCGCAGAACGTCCGCGTACCGTTCATTGACTACATAAAAAATGTGACGTCGAGTGAGATTTATTCGACTTGGCCGCTTGAGTCGCTCAAGGCGAATGTGCATGCGATTGTTACTTTCGCGCTTAATAGAATTTACACCGAGTGGTACCCCTCAAGAGGCTACAATTTCGACATCACGAATAGCACAAGCTACGACCAATACTACAGATACGGCGGCCCGATTTACGAGAGCATTGCCCAAGTGGTTGACGAGTATTTCAACGTCTACGCACATCGATTCGGCTTTCGCAATCCGTATTTTACACAGTATTGCAACGGCACGACCTCGACCTGCCCCGGTATGTCGCAGTGGGGGACGGTGACGCTTGCCAACCGCGGCTTGAACGCCCTTGAAATCCTCCGCAGTTATTACCCGCGCGATTTGCAATTATCAGTCGCCGAGACCGTTCGCGGTATAACCGAGTCCTTCCCCGGCACACCGCTGACTTTGGGGGACGAGAGCGAGAAGGTTCGCCGTATGCAAAACGACCTCAATCGCATAAAAATTAACTACCCGTTAATCCCGGCAATTCCCAATCCGAACGGCTATTTCGGCCCCGAAACTCAGAACGCGGTCATAACTTTCCAACGGGTGTTTAATCTGCCCGCCGACGGCGTTGTTGACCGCACTACATGGAACGCAATTTCGCGCATATTCGTTGCAGTGTCGCGGCTTGCGGAGTTGGACGGCGAGGGCATAAGGTACACAATCGGCGAGGCCCCGCCCAACATCGTATTGTCGCAGGGTTCACGCGGGGATGCGGTCATGGAAATGCAGTTTATTTTGCAGGTCGTTTCGATGTTCTACCCGAGCGTGCCGCCGGTGCTGATTGACGGCGTCTTCGGCAGTATCGACAGGAACGCGGTAATCGCGTTTCAAAGTACGTTTGGCTTGTCGCAGACGGGGACGGTTAATGCCGCGACTTGGGATAAGCTTTATGCGGTTTATCGGGGGATACGGGAGAATGCTGCTGCGCCTGTTTTGAAGTGAGGCGTGTTGTAGGGAGGACTGCCATCGGTTGTTCGTGAATAACGCCGTGGTTGCGGTGTTTCCATGCCCGCCCGCAACCGATAAAAACCCACGGGCGAACGCAGTTCGCCCCTACGTTGAAAAAGAATATATAGCCGATTAACTTCAAAATAGGTTTGCAATGGCGGGACTTAGAACCCGGTGGGTCCAAGTGTCCAACCGCCAAAAAGAAATACCCGACCCCTAAAGGGTCGGGTATTTCTATGGCGCTGGTGGGACTTGAACCCACACGTAGTTACCTACAGAAGATTTTGAGTCTACCTCGTCTGCCATTCCGACACAGCGCCTTTTTTGCCACATCATACATTATACCACACCATTTCGGGTTTGTCAACAAAAATTTTTCGGCGAAAAAATTTTTTCAAAAACATATTGACAAGCGTCAATGTATGGTGTATAATATAGATAGTCATCAATGTATCGCTCGTATTGGGCGTGCATTTTGAGAATAATACAGGAAGGTCTGCCCCGTGCCGCAACAGTTTTTGTAATTATTGCGACCGAGGGCGGCACGGTATCGAAAAATGGAAC
Source organism: Oscillospiraceae bacterium (assembly GCA_009777155.1). Lineage (GTDB taxonomy): Bacteria > Bacillota > Clostridia > Oscillospirales > Ruminococcaceae > Ruminiclostridium_E. The sequence continues at coordinate 34,112 of WRMK01000002.1, read as the reverse complement.
AATACACCCCCAACATCGCACTACTAAAGGCTTTCGCCGACCCCAACCGCCTGCTGATTATCGACACATTGGCGCGGGACGAGAATTGCACCTGCGACGAATATTGCGCCTGCCGATTGCTCGAGAACCTCGGGATTACACAGCCGACCTTGTCTCACCACATGCGAATCCTCACCGACTGCGGCTTGACAATCCCGCGCAAAGTCGGCAAGCGTACTTACTACACCCTCAATCGCGCGGTAATCGACGAGTTTCTGGGATTTCTGCGGGGTGTCACCGAGACGGGGCGGAATTGCAGTTGTATCTGCTGTGAAAACCAAAAAGAAATGCAGAATGCAGAATGCAGAATGCAGAAATAAATTGAAATATTATGTACAAATCCGTTGGAAAACCACCTGAAAATTAAATTATTTCTGCATTTTGCATTCTGCATTCTGCATTAAAAAATGGAGGAACAAAACATGCCACACACCCCCCTACTATCCCCAACCACCATGCTGAATTACAACCACCCCGCCATACAAAACTTAGTCACAGAGCGCGATTGGCGCAATCAAACCGACAAGGAAAAAATCCTCGGCATATATAACTATGTCCGCGATGAAATAATTTTCGGGTACAACATAAGCGATAATATCGCGGCGTCGAGCGTGCTTGCGGACAATTACGGCCAGTGCAACACCAAAGGCACGCTGTTTATGGCACTGCTGCGTGCTGTTGGTGTCGAGTGCCGAATACATGGGTTTTACATCGACAAAACCCTGCAAAAGGGCGCAATGAAAGGGTTTTATTACGCCTTGTCACCGCGGGAAATTCTGCACTCATGGGTTGAAATCAACTACAACGGCGAGTGGCTGAACCTGGAAGGATTTATTTTGGACAAGGCCTATCTCGGGGCGTTGCAGAATAAATTCAAGGCCTGCGAAGGCGCGTTCTGCGGGTACGGCGTAGCGACCGCCGATTTCAAGAACCCGACTATCGAATGGAACGAAAACAGCACCTACATTCAAAACGAGGGCATTATACAAGACCTCGGCATCTACGACACCCCCGACGAGCTCTTTTCGGCGCATAGGCAAAAAGGCGGGCGGTTTAAGCAGTTTTGTTTCAGGTACATGGTGCGGCATTTGATGAATTGGAATGTCAATGAAATACGCAAAAGAATGCAGAAATAATAATGCAGAATGCAGAAATAAATAAAAATATTACGTACATATCCGTTGGAAAACCACCTGAAAATTAAATTATTTCTGCATTTTGCATTCTGCATTCTGCATTATAAAAATCGGAGGTAAAAAATGGCACACAATCACAATCACAACCACACCCACAGTAACCCCACCGACAACATCAGCACAGCATTTTTCCTAAACCTATCATTCACCCTCATCGAAATAATCGGCGGCATTTTAACCAACAGCGTGGCGATAATGTCGGACGCAGTCCACGATTTCGGGGACAGTTTATCGCTCGCCCTCGCGTGGTATTTTCAGCGCAAATCCAAAAAAGCCGCGACCGACAAATATACATACGGCTACCGGCGATTCTCGCTGATGGGCGCGGTTATTACGTCAATCGTGCTGATTATCGGGAGCGTGTATATTTTGTCGGAGGCAATCCCGCGCTTGATTACACCGCAGGAAACTAACGCGGCGGGTATGTTTTTTCTTGCAATAATCGGCATAATCGCAAACGGCATAGGCGTGCTGAAAACCCGCAAGGCAAGCTCGATTAACGAGCGAGTCGTCTCACTGCACCTGCTCGAAGACGTGCTGGGGTGGGCGGCGGTGCTGGTCGGCTCAGGCGTGATGTACTTCACCGGGCTGACGATTATCGACCCGCTGCTTTCAATCGGGATTGCATTTTTCGTATTGTACAATGTGGCAAAAAATATCAAGCAGATTATGCCGATAATTCTGCAAGCCGCACCCGTCGGAATCGAGCGCGGCGCAATCGCCGACAAGCTGAACGCCGTCGAGGGCGTAATCGGCATAAGCGACCTGCGAATCTGGGCGTTGGACGAGGAATACAACGTGCTGACGGTTACGGTGGATGTCGCGGGGGATTTGCCGCCCGGGGAGGAGGCGCGTGTGCGGGGGGAAATGCGGGGGGTACTGGAACACGAGGGGATAGGTCATGCGACGATTGAGGTTCGACGATTGTAGGGGCGCGCATTGCGCGTCCGTAAATCCCACGGAAACGCCGCAAAACCCACCGATTGTAGGGGCGACCGCCCCCGGTCGTTCGCAAAATCCCACGGAAACGCCGCAAATCCCACCTATTGTAGGGGCGCGCATTGCGCGTCCGCACTGCAAAAATTTTCAACCACATAAAAAACGTCATGAATGTAGGGGCGAACTGCGTTCGCCCGCAAATCCCACACGCCCGCAAATCCACACAAACGCGCAATCCACACGACCGCAAACCCACACAAACATGCAATCCACACGCCCACAAATCCCACGGAAACGCCGCAAGCCCCCCGAAACACAGCGCGGTGTTATGTAGGGAACGGTTCATAACCGTTCCGTTTATGGGGTCGTTGAAACTTTCGGAACGGTTACGAACCGTTCCCTACAATAAAAATTTTCAACCACATAAAAAACGTCATGAACGTAGGGGCGAACTGCGTTCGCCCGTAAATCCCACGGAAACGCCGCACCCCCCGAAACACAGCGCGGTGTTATGTAGGGAACGGTTCTTAACCGTTCCGCCAAGTTTCCGCAAGCCTGTAATTTGCGTAGGTTTGCGCGGATTTATATTTTGCGAAATTTTACACGGTTTCATCATCGGAACGGTTAAGAACCGTTCCCTACAACAAAAAATTTTCACAACAGGAAAATACACGGCGCATAAAACCACGGACGCGCAATGCGCGCCCCTACAGACAAAACAACATCAACCGCAACCCCCACGTTCTGCGTAAAATCACGGACGCGCAATGCGCGCCCCTACAACAAAAATTCCCCACAACCGCAAACCCCACGCCATTTCTGCATTCTGCATTATCATTTCTACATTAACCGAAAGGAGGTGAAACCATGGAAAAACGCACAAAACCCGACAACGGCTGCGACAACCCGCATTGCTTCTGCGAGCCGGTCTGCCTATGCGCGCCCGACTGCAAATGCACCGAGGAAAAGCCGTGCGAATGCGGACAAAGTAAATAAAAATGCAAAATGCAGAATGCAGAAATAATTTAATTTTTAAGCGGGTCTCGCACGGCGCACCGCCTATAATTAAAGACATTTCTGCATTCTGCATTTTTATTTCTGCATTATCGTGTAATTATTTCCGTAAGCTCAAACGGCGTCAGCCCCTTGCCGTCCCTGTAGACCCGCATACTGCCGCCCGCAATCTCGTCAATCAGCACGATTTTACCGTCAACCTTGCCAAATTCCAACTTCAAATCATACAAATCCAAGCCCTTTTCGGCGAAGATAAATTTCAACAAGTGCGAAATACCCTTTGTGAGTTCCGACAAAATTCGGTACTCGTCATTGGTTAAAATGCCGAGTGTCACGAGGGTGTCTTGGGTAATCGGCGGGTCGCCGCGTTGGTCGTCTTTCAGGGTAATTTCCACCAAGCCGTTCAGCGCATCGCCCTCCTTGGCATACTGCCCGTAACGCCGAATGAAACTGCCGGTTGCGCGGAAACGGCAGACGGCCTCCAAGCCCTTGCCGTCCTTGCCGAACACCACAGCGGGGCGAACGGTCATCTCGGCTTTCTCGAGATTCGCGCTGACAAAGTGAGTGGGGTATCCGGCGGCGTTGATTTTCTCGAAAAGGTGCTTGGTAAGCTTCAAATTCGCCTCGCCCAAGCCGCCGATTGTAAGGCCCACGGTGTTACCGCCCGGGTCGAATTGCCCATCGTCGTTGACCGTGGCGTTGTCCTTGAACTTGAACAGGAAAGTTCCGTCGCCGAGGTCGAATACGTCCTTGGTCTTACCGCGCGCAATCAGAACAGGCGCGGTTTTCGCGGGTTCGGAAACTTTTGCGGGCGCGGGAGTTTTCGGTACTTCTTGCACAGGAGCAGAAACTTTTGCAGGTTCGGGAGTTTTCGCTACCTTTTGAATCGGCGCAGAAACTTTCACAGGCGCATCAGTGACTGCCAGTATCATAGCACTACACGCCGCAACTTTCACCTCGCGACTTATATTAAACACTTCTCCCGTCAGCACATCAGCATAATTCCCCGCGCCGCCCAAGTTAAACCCGACAGGCGCCGCACTCGCATTAATCAGCGTGTAGACCGTCTCGCCGCCCGCCGAACGTGCAAAAGCAAAGTACTGATTATTCAACACGACTTGCCGATAATCGCCGTCCCAAAGCGGCTTTAAGCCTGCATGAGCATGCGCCAATTTCGCAATTGCGCGGGTGAGTTCAGTGTCCTTGACGGTCTTCAAAGAAAATTCGGGGCGCAGGGCGTCGTCGCCTTGGCTCTTGGCGGCTTTGAAGCCGTATTCGCTGCCATAATAAACCCCCGGTATGCCCGGCATGGTGAACATTAAAGCATACAGCGGCAACAAATGCGCGGGGTTCTTCAAGACCGACGCAATTCGCCCAACATCGTGATTATCCACAAAACAATAGAGTTTTTTGCCCCTGTATTTGTTCATAAAGTGGTCGTTGAAAGAATGTGCAATCTCGAACATATTGAGGTCGTTGAAGCTCGAATACAGCCCCTTGTAGCACTGATAATTTGTGACACTGTCGCACATTTCGGGGTTCATCCATACGTTGTAATCGCCATGCAAAGTCTCGCCCATCAGCCAAAAGTCGGGTTCTAAGCTTTTGCAGTGGCTACGGAGTTCCCGCAGAAAGCCCAAGTCCAAGCTGTATGCGACGTCAAGCCGCAAGCCGTCAATGCCGTATTCCTTGTACCAAGTCGTCACCGCCTCTTTCAAGTGGTTTTTCACCTCGGGGTTCTGCAAATTCAGCTTTACCAACTCGTAATGCCCCTCCCAACCCTCGTAAAAAAAGCCGTCGTTGTAATTGGAATTGCCGCCGCGAGTGTGGAACCAGCCTGCGTATTTGCCGCCGCCCCGATTTTGGCGCAGGTCTTTGAAGGCGAAGAAATCCCGCCCGACATGATTGAACACGGCATCGAGAATTACCCGAATACCGTTCTTGTGCAACTCCTTGCAAACACGCGCGAAGTCTGCGTTTGTGCCAAGTCGCGAGTCGATTTTCAAGAAGTCGGCGGTGTCGTACCCGTGGCGGGTGGATTCAAACACCGGGCCTATGTAGAGGGCGTTGAATCCGAGTTTCTTAATAGTCGGGATATGCTCTAAGACTTTCAGAATAGGACTTTCGCCCGCGGGTTTACCCGGCTTTTCCAAGTAAGGATTATCTTTGGGGCAACCGCAGTAGCCAAGCGGGTAGATGTGATAGATTACAGCGTTTTCAAACCAGTAGGACATAGTTCACCTCATAAGTAAATAATAATGCAGAATGCAGAATGCAGAAATAATTAAGTATTCAAGTAGTTGTAATTTTATTTATTTCTGCGTTATTTAATTATAGCACAAAATAAAATCATTGTCAATTGCAAAGTGATTTCATTTCTGCATTCTGCATTCTCATTTCTGCATTAGAAATAATTTCTGCATTCTGCATTCTTATTTCTGCATTAGCTACAACGTAGCCGTAAGTTCTTCCAACAAAAACTGCACCACAGTCTGCATGGAATTGCAGGCGGTGAGGGCCTTTTTGAGTTCCTTGATGTACCCGAGTTTGTCGCCTGTGTCTAAAAGTTTCTGCGCCGTGCCGAGGTAGTAGCCGAAGCGGTGGGTCTCGGGGAGGGCGGCGATGTCGGATTCGTTGAGCAGGGCGGGGTTGTAGGCGTTGGCTACGAACAGCGCGGAGTATTTCGCGTAGTTGTTGTAAACTTGCGACTTGTCCGCTTTTTCAAGCTTGTCCGCGCCGCCGATTGCCGTCTCAAAGAGCAGTGTTGCAAAGAGCAGGTGCTTGATACTTGTAAAGTAAAAATCGTCGCTTGCAGGACGGTAATTTAGCGCAAGTGCGGCGACTTCATCGGCTTTGTACCGCGCAATCATCGACAAATGCACCAGTATGTCCTCAAAGTTCATGCGGGACAATGCGGGGGAGAGGTCGATGTTATTTTTGAGGGCGAGGTAAGCCGCCTCGGAATAGCCCGCAGACAGCTTTTGACTGCCTATGAATTTTGCTAAGTCTGCCGTGTTGCAATCAAGGCAGATTTTCATCAGCTCGGCGAATTTGCCCGTGCCTTTGAAATTCTCGGCTAAAGTCTTGTCGGTGAGATAGAGTTCCTCCGCCTTCCGCTCGAAGTAGGAGGTTTTGTCGCTATCACAAGTCGTCGCAACCGTCTCGTAAAGCTTTGCGAGGCCGCCTTGTGAGGGCGGGTATTCCTTTGCAATGACTGCCGCCGCGTTGATTACCGCCTTGTATAGCGCGGAATCGAGAGTATTGAAATTTAGGCCGTCGTAAGCCGTGAAAGCCGCTTCGGGGCGGCCTTGCAAGGCTATGCAGAGGGCGTGGCGGTTTTTGAGTTCGATGTATTTTTCGGGGGCAATATACCGTGACACCAAAAACGCCAACACGCTCTTGTCTAAGGAATCTTGCCGCTCGAACAACGCGAAGTATTCCCGCAAAGACTGCTCGGCCTCCGCATACTTTTTTAGTTCCAACAGCAACACGGCGCGGGCGGCGTGGAGTTCAATGCGGGCGGCGTTATCCGGGGTCGCCTTTTTTTCGGCACGTGTCAAGGCGGCAAGGGCTTTGTCGGGTTCGCCTTGGTTTTTGTACATGTCAAAGGCGTTAAAATAAGCTGTGTACAAAATCGGCGTGGTGGAATTATCGGCGGCGTCTGCCAAGCTCATTGCCCTTTCGGCGATTGCGGGTTTTTGCGGGTCGGCGTCTTTCATGCAAGATACCAAATGGTGCAGGGTACGCAAATCGTCGGGGGTCTGCTCGTATTCTTTCCAGAGCAGGCTCAAGTTCCGCTCCCGCTTGGTCTCCTTGATTTCCTCGGTCTCAAAGGCGTAGCCGTAGTGATAGGCATATGAATTGAAGTAGTAGGACGGGGTGTAAATCGGCGTGAACGCCTCATGAATTGCCCCCTCAAAATGAAGGTCGTTGGTTCTGCGGGCGATTCGCTGTACGTAAAAAACCGAGTAATCGGTGTAGGTTATGTCGAAGAAATTGCGGGTTATATAGTAGGCGGTGTTGTAATTCTTGTGAATATCTTGGGTATTGAAGAATTTTATCATCTCGCTGACATCGGTGAAATGGTCGTCGGCATCAAGGAACATGAACCACTGCCCCTTGCACTTTTGCAGGCTGAAGTTCCGCGCCGCTCCGAAGTCATTAATCCAGTCAAAGTGATAGACTTTGGAGGTGTAGCGTTTGGCAATCTCGACGGTTTTGTCCGTCGAGCCGGTGTCGATGATGACGAGTTCGCTCGGCACTGCGTCCAACAAGGGCTTAATGCGGGCAAGGCAGGTCTCGAGCATCTTCTCCTCGTTTTTCACAATCATGCCGATTGAGAGGGTGATGTTCTGGTCGAAGTCGTAGGATAGGGATTTGGTTTGCGGTAGGCGAGCTTTCATGGGGGTTCTCCTTTGTTTGGTTGTAGGGGCGGGCATTGCCCGCCCGTGGGTTTATGCGGTTGCGTGGGTTTTCGGTTGTTTGTGGGGTTTTTCAACGTAGGGTCGGGCTTCCATGCCCGACCGTTTGTGTGGGGTTCGGCAGGTGTGTGGATTCACGGGCGAACGCAGTTCGCCCCTACGTACATGATATTTTTCCTGTCGTGAAAATTTTTATTGGCATTTTAATGCGGGGAACGGTTCTTAACCGTTCCGTTTATAAGGTCGTGCGAGTTTGCGGAACGGTTAAGAACCGTTCCCTACACAACACCGCGCCGCGTTTCGGGAATTTGCGGACGCGCAATGCGCGCCCCTACAGAACACCGCGCCGCGTTTCGGGTATTTGCGGACGCGCAATGCGCGCCCCTACAGAACACCGCGCCATGTTTCGGGTATTTGCGGACGACCGGGGGCGGTCGTCCCTACATTAATAATACTACAAACCACCAAAAAAAACAAGGCATTTTTCAAAAATACCAAAAATATTTGCGGTGGGCGAGGTTTTACACCTCGCCCACCGCCTTTTCTACGTCTGAATAATATCCACTTCCTGCTTGCTGAATTCGGCCTCGTCTTCGAGCCGCCGGTTCGAGGCGGCCCACGACTTGGCGAAGCGTTGCCGTTCGGCGAGATAGTTATTGCTGACGTGGTTCTCAAACAGCGGCGTGACCTTGCGTTTGGGGTCAATGCGGGTGCTGTTGCCGTCCACGATACGGTTTTTGTCTTGCATAAAATTCACCTTGGAGCCTGTTTGGTGTCTCGACACGGCGGCATTTTGGTCAAATTCGCGCCCCACTTCGTCAAGAACTCCGTCAGCTAAAGCTGAGAATAAACAAATTATTTCTGCGGGTTTTTCCTCGCGGCGCATCGAATTTGCCGCAAAATCCCACTCGCGCCGAGACACCAAACAGGCTCGTCCTTTTTTAGATTAGTGTACCAAAAAAGCCGTAATTTATGCAACAGAAAAACCCACTTCAACAGTGGGTTTTTCTATTCGATTAAACTATTTCACTTTATAATACTCAACCAACCCCACCAAATCATCATACTTCTTCTTAGCGTCCTTTTCTGCCCTTGTGAACAGGACTTCTGCGCGTTCGGGGTTAAAGCGTGCTAAAGAGCTGTAGCGGACTTCGTTCATCATGAAGTCGCGGTAGTTGCCTGTGGGGGCTTTGCTGTCGAGAATGTAGGGGGATTTGCCCTCTGCGACTAAACCGGGGTTGAACCTGAACAGGTGCCAGTAGCCCGACTCGACCGCCTTCTTCTCGATTTCAATCATGTTTGCAAGGCCGCCCTTGATACCGTGGTCGCGGCAGGGGGCGTAGCAGATTACTATCGAAGGGCCGGGGTGCGCCTCGGCCTCGCTCATTGCCTTGATGCACTGGTTCATGTCCGCGCCCATTGCCACTTGCGCTACGTAGACGTAGTCATACTTCATGGCGATGCCGGCTAAGTCTTTTTTCTTAGTATTCATGCCGCTTGCCGCGAATTTCGCAATCGCGCCTACGGGTGTAGACTTTGAGGCTTGGCCGCCTGTGTTGGAATAAACCTCGGTGTCGAATACCAAGAGATTCACGTCGTCGCCCGCCGCAAGCACGTGGTCTAAGCCGCCGTAGCCGATGTCATACGCCCAACCGTCGCCGCCGAACGCCCAGACCGATTTCTTCGCCAAGTAGTTCTTGTCGGTGAGGATTTCTTTTGCAAGGTCACAGCCGCAAGCTTCGAGCGCCTTGACGTAGCACTTGGTTGCACAAGCGTTTTCCTTGCCGTTGTTATAAGTGTCAAGCCACTTTTGCCCCGATGCCTTGACCTCGTCTGTGCAATCGCTTGCAAGTATCGCCTCGGTTTTGCGGGCTAAACGGTCGCGGATTGCCTTTTGGCCGAGATACAAGCCGTAGCTGAATTCGGCGTTGTCCTCGAACAGCGAGTTCGCCCATGACGGGCCTTTGCCCTCTTTGTTGACGGTGTAGGGCATTGCGGGGGCAGAACCGCCCCAGATTGACGAACAGCCTGTGGCGTTTGCGATATACATTCTGTCGCCAAAGAGCTGTGTCACCAACTTAGCATACGGCGTTTCGCCGCAACCCGCGCATGCACCCGAGAATTCGAGCAGGGGCTGTTTGAACTGCGAGCCTTTGACCGATGTTTCCTTGAATTTCTCAAGTGTTTCGGGTTTTTCGGGCAGGTCGTAGCAGTATGCGAATACGTTTTGTTGTTGCAACTGGCTTTCGAGCGGCTTCATGACGAGTGCATTTTTCGCCTTGTCCTTTGCACCCGCCGGGCAGATATTCACGCAGACCAAGCAACCGTAGCAGTCGAGCGGTGAGCATGCCATGGTGTATTTCATGCCGGGGAGGCCTGTTGCGTCCTTGACTTGTAAGCCGTCGGGCGCGTTTGCGACTTCGTCGTCGGTGAGTATATACGGCCGCAAAATTGCATGCGGGCAGACCAACGAACACTGGTTGCACTGTATGCAGTTTTCGGGAATCCACTCGGGAACGTCCACTGCAACGCCGCGTTTTTCGTAGGCGGCCGTACCTTGCGGGAAAGTGCCGTCGGGGCTGTTGGCGAAGGTAGACACGGGCAAATCTGCGCCGCGATAGGCGTTAATCGGAATCAGCACGTCATTGATGAAGTCGGCGACTTCTGCGCGTTTGCCTGTGGAATCGGCTTTCGGGAGTGTAAAATCATCGCCCGCATTGGCCCATGCCGCAGGGATTTCCACTTTCTCAAAGGACACCGCGCCCTTTTCGACCGCCGCGTAATTCATCTCGACAATCTTGTCGCCTTTTGAAATGAATTGCTTGTGGATTTGCTTTTTCATGTGGTCGATTGCTTCGTCAATCGGGATAATGTCGGCGAGTGCAAAGAATGCGGCTTGCAGAACCGTGCTGATTCTGTTGCCAAGACCGACTTCGCCCGCGATTTTGATGCCGTTGATGATATAAAAGTTGATGTTATTTTTGGCAATGTGCGACTTGATTCGATTGGGGAGGTGTTCTTCAAGCTCTGCGGGAGTCCATTGGCAGTTGAGAAGGAACGTACCGCCCGGCATGATGTCTTTCACCATGTCGTATTTTGTCACATACGAGGGATTATGACATGCGACAAAATTCGCTTGTGTGATAAAATATGTCGATTTTATAGGTGCTTTACCGAAACGCAGGTGCGAAATCGTCACGCCGCCCGCCTTCTTGCTGTCGTATGCGAAGTACGCCTGCACGTTCATGTCGGTGTCTTGCCCGATAATCTTGGTGGAGTTCTCGTTCGCACTGACCGTTCCGTCCCCGCCTATGCCCCAGAATTTGCAGGAGGTTGTACCCTCGGGAACAGTGTTCGGGTATTCATCAAGCGGTAATGATAAATTTGTAACGTCGTCGTCAATGCCGACTGTGAAGCGGGTTTTTGCGGTATTGCGGTAGATTGCAAGCACGCATGCGGGGTTGAAGTCCTTTGAACCCAAGCCGTATCTGCCCGCGAACACAGGCACGTCCGCGAATTTTCCGGTTTGTTTCAACGCGGCAACAACGCTTAAATACAGCGGTTCGCCGATTGAACCGGGTTCTTTGGTACGGTCAAGCACGCTGATTTTTTTGCAGGTCGCGGGAATTGCGCCCACAAATGAATCCACCGCGAAAGGCATGTAGAGCCGTACTTTCACCAAGCCGACCTTCTCGCCTTTTGCCGCTAAGTAGTCAATCGTTTCCTCAATGGCATCGCAGGACGAGCCCATCGAGACTATAACTTGCTCTGCGTCAACCGCGCCGTAGTAGTTGAAAAGCTTGTAATCTGTGCCGATTTTAGCGTTGACCTTGTCCATTTCGCCTTGCACTATTTGGGGAATTGCCTCGTAGTATTTGTTGCTGGCTTCCTTGGCTTGGAAGAAGATGTCGGGGTTTTGTGCAGTTCCGCGCAGTACCGGCTTTTCGGGGTTCAATGCGCGTCTGCGGTGGGCCTCGATTGCGTCCCAATCGGCTAATTCAGCCAAGTCGGCGTAGTCCCATTCTTCGACTTTCTGCATTTCGTGGGAGGTTCTGAACCCGTCAAAGAAGTGCAGGAACGGCACTCTGCCTTTGAGTGTGGACAAGTGTGCAACCGCGCCTAAGTCCATGACTTCTTGCACGTTGGTGGACGCCAACATCGCGTAGCCGGTTGCACGGCAGGCGTTGATGTCGCTGTGGTCGCCGAAAATCGACAGTGCATGCGCCGCGACTGCACGTGCGGAGACGTGGATAACGCTCGGGAGCAGCTCGCCCGCGATTTTGTACATTGTCGGAATCATGAGCAGTAGCCCTTGTGAAGCGGTGTAGGTAGTCGTGAGCGCGCCCGCTTGCAACGAACCGTGAACGGTCGCCGCCGCACCTGCCTCCGACTGCATTTCCGCAACTCGCACGGTGTCCCCGAACAGGTTCTTCTTGCCCGCCGCCGACCATTCGTCGGTGATTTCCGCCATATCGGACGAGGGGGTGATTGGGTAGATGCCCGCCACTTCGGTAAACGCATATGAAACATGCGCCGCGGCGGTGTTGCCTTTCATGCTGACTTTTTTTCTTGCCATTGATTTTTGCCTCCTTGAGATTTATTTGATAAAATTTTTCACTTATAAAGTATTATACCATATTTTGGACGGCTTGTAAATGGTTTTTTGAAAATATGTGGAAGTTTTTCCGGAAATTTACAAACCCGCCCTTGCTGTTCGTTGTTGTTCAAACAGAAAGGCGGGTATTGAGCGGTTTTATTGTGGTTTTTAATTACATAGTCGCTCGGTGTTCCGATTTCAAGTATTTATAGGTATGCTTTGTCTCCATGACGCTATAATCGGACACGGGGGGCAGTCCAATCATCAGCACGGGGAGGTCGTCTATGCAGACATCTACGCCGTCGATTAGGGGCTTGTATTCGACAGGTCTGCTGAATGTGTATTTATTTTCACTCATGAAATTTTGCACTGCTTTTTGCACTTGCAAATCATTTTCGGGCTTCCACATATTGTTGCACCTCCTTGTTAATAACTATGTATTTGCCGATAGAATTATATATTACAGTTCTGTTTTGTTTGAAAATGTCTAAAATTGTTACATCTCCTTTTGATGGGGTTAGCACGGAATCCGAAATGCCCGGGTGGGTGTGTCCGCTCCATTTGTAGCCCGCCGCATTCAATGCGGCGGCATCATCGGGGGTTATGGGTACGCGCATAAAGCCGCCCCTCACAACCAACCGCCTGCCCTTGCGCGTGAACACTGCGAATTCATCGCCTGTTTCGGTGGTCAACGCCGCTAAGTCGAGCAGGGAGAGGTCGCGCTTGTTGACGATTGCGCGGGAGCCGTTTAGCAATTCCGCTTGAAATTGCACCGCAATCCGAGCACAAAACCGCATATATCAAAGCTTTTGTGCTCGTCTATCGGGCAATTTCTAAGCGGAATTGCTATAGTCGGGGAGCTTGCTCAAGAGCCGCTGTTGCTTTGGGTTCAAGGCTTTCGCGCCGAATGAGATTTCTGCGGGGTGTTTTATTTCAATGGGGGCGTTGATAGTATCACCTCTTAGGTGTTAATTTCAGACCGCCGGTTGTTCTCTCTGCCGCATGTATCGGCCGGTGTACTCGGTTTCTTCTATTAGGTAGTTCGAGACGGGGGGCAAGCCGATATTCAAGACAACATTGCCGTTAACGAAGACCCCAACGCAATCTATACCCCACTCAAACAAGGCGTGCGGCTCTAAATAAAGGTTATTCGTTTTCAAATAATTCTGCAAAGAACGCATCAGTTCTTGGTCTTCTTTCGGGCTTTTCATACTAAAAATCCTTTCCGAATACAACCCGCTTACCGACGGCGTTGTATATAACGCTGCGGGTTTGAGCGAATTTTTCCAACATTTTTCTGTCACCATCGGAAGCTATCAGGCTGTTGTCGCCAAAACCGGGGTGGGTGTGTCCGCTCCATTTGTAGCCCGCGGCTTTTAATTCTGAGGCTTGGCTTTGATACAGGGGGACTTGGGTTTTGTTTCCCCTGATTACCAGCCGCCTGCCCTTGCGCGTGAACACCGCGAATTCATCGCCCGTTTCGGCGGTCAACGCCGCTAAGTCGAGCAGGGAGAGGTCGCGTTTGTTGACGATTGCGCGGGAACCATAGTCCGGAGTCTACTTAAAAGCCGCTGTTGCTTTGGGTTTAAGGCTTTCGCGCCGAATGAGATTTCTGCGGGGTGCTTTATTTCGATGGGGGTGTTGATAGTATCACCTGCTTATTATAGCATTAAATTGGGGGTTTGTCAATAGTTTTCGCGAGATTTTGGGTGTAAATCGTGTCTGGTTTACAGTGACGTCAAACCCGCAAAGCACCGCCGTTCGTACAACCCTCGTGTAAACCCACAATGATTTACAGCAACATCAGACACACAAGTCACCGCCATGCTTACTACTCATGTGTAAACCTACATTGATTTACAGCAAAATTTAACCCGCGAAGTACCGATATTCGTACAGCCCCCATGTAAACCCAAACCAATTTACACCACCCTCAAACCCGCAAGGCATCATCTTTCTTCCAATCGGCACTGTAAACCCCTTTAGATTTCCACTCCGCCGCCGCCTTCCTCTCACGCTTTGCCGCGGCGGCGTCCCCCTCGAGTGCGTACTTCTTTGCAAGCGCGGTGCGGGCGCGGCAGACCAACGCCGCGCTCTCGTCGTAAATCGCACAGTCCTCCTTTAGATAAGGCGAGAGTAGCTGAATTGTGACCTCAAAATCGCCCGAAAGCAGGCCCTGCTTGGCTTTGACGAGGTCGTCGAGCAGGGTTTGCGCCATATTCGGCGACATGGCCAACGAGCTTGTCGCGGACATAATCGTCTCGCTCTCGGACACCAATTCGGACATGGGGATTTCAAGCACGCCCGAAAGATACTCCAGTGTGCGAATCGACGGAAAGGCGCACCCGCTCTCGATTTGGCTCAACATATTGCGGGTGATGTACCCGCCCACGACGTCGGTCTGGGTCATCTTTTTGGCAAGGCGGGCTTCTTTCAGCTTCTTACCGAGAAGTGTGTTGTTCATAAATCACCTGCTACAAGAATTAAGTAAATTTGATTTACATATATTGTAACATTAATCAATTAAAAATGCAATAGTTTTTCGCAAATAATTTAGCAAAAATTTTTTTGCCGAAAACCTTGACATTGTGTTGAAAAAGCACTATAATATAAGTATAGGTAAATTCTATTTACAAATTTTGGCACAAAATTATGTCAAGGAGGCAGGGTCTCCCTGCCCCGCGAAGCAAATCCGCAAGGATTTGCAGAGTATGAAAGAAAGGGTGATTTTATGCAATGGTTTGCGGAGCAATGGGCTCTGGGGTTGCCGTGGCAGATTTTTTACTGCATCGCAATCCCCGCGACCGTAATCCTGCTGATTCAGACGATACTTTTAATCTTCGGAATCGGCGGCGAAGACGACATTGACGTCCCCGATGCAGACCTGCCCGATGCAGACGGCATCAGCGAATACGGGATTATGGGCTTCTTCTCGCTCAAAAGTATTGTGGCGTTTTTCTGCGTGTTCGGGTGGAGCGGCGTCGTCTTTATGAACGCCCTCGGCAGCGTTCCGATTGCGTTTTTACTGGCGTTTTTGCTCGGTGTGGGTGCAATGGTCGGCGTGACGAAGGTCATTCGCGCCTCGGCGAAGCTGCAACAGAGCGGAACCCTCAACATGAAGTTGTTAATCGGGGAGAGCGGCACAATATACATACCCATTCCCGAGGACAAGACCAAGCGCGGCAAGGTCACGGTTCAGCTTGCCGAGCGGCAGGTCGAGTGCGACGCGGTCAGCGAGAGCGGCGCGATGACCGCCAACACGCCCGTGCGGGTCACGGATATAATCGCCGGGAATGTTTTGGTGGTGGAGCGGATTGGGTGATAATTTGCTGATACTTTTGGTGGTAATTTGCTGATGCTTTTGGTGGTAATTTGCTGATACTTTTGGTGGTAATTTGCTGATACTTGTGGGGGCGCAGGGGGCGGTAGGGGTGTGTTCGGCGCATGTAAAAACGCACGCCCGCGTTCGCCAATCCGCAGAAACGCCAGAATTTACGGGCGAACACAGCTCGCCCCCACATTGAAAAAATCTTTTCTACGGTTAATAATTTTAACATGGTAGGGGCGAACTGTGTTCGCCCGCATTGGTAGCGCAGGGCTTGCGGTCGGGCGTGGAAGCCCGCCCCTACACACAAAACGTCAGCAACCGTAGGGACGCCATATATGGCGTCCGAAAAACACCACAGCCGCGCATTTCCGCGGACACCATATATGGTGTCCCTACACAATTCGCACCACCAAATACGCCCTGTAAACCCAACTAAATTTACACCCAAACCCCGACCACCCCCCCGTAAACCCAATCAAATTTACACCCAACCACCCAAAACCAACCCCGTCAACCTAATTAAATTTACAGGAGGAAAACTATGGACCCCAATATTATTTTTCTGATTGCGGTAGTCGCGATTATCGTATTCTCGCTTGTAATGGCGATTTTGTCGCGGTATAAGAAATGCCCGTCCGACAAAATCTTGGTCGTTTACGGCAACGTCGGCAGGGACAAGACCGGGCAGGCGCGCAGTGCAAAGTGCATACACGGCGGCGGTGCGCTGATTATCCCGGTCATTCAATCCTATCAGTATCTGGATTTGACGCCCATGTCAATCAATGTAGATTTACGGAGTGCCTTGTCCAAACAGAACATCCGCGTTGACGTGCCGTCGCGGTTCATGGTGGGTATTTCCACCGAGCCGGGCGTTATGCAAAACGCCGCGGAACGGCTTTTGGGCTTGAAATTGAACGAGATTCAAGACCTTTCAAAGGACATAATTTTAGGGCAGTTGCGTCTGGTAATCGCCACGATGGAAATCGAGGAAATCAACACAGACCGCGATAAATTCCTGCTTGCGGTGTCTAATAATGTGGAGATTGAGCTGAAAAAAATCGGGCTGAGGCTGATAAACGTAAACGTGACCGACATTAACGACGAGTCGGGGTACATCGAGGCGCTCGGTAAGGAAGCCGCGGCGAAGGCGATTAACGACGCGAAAAAGTCGGTTGCGGAGAAGGACCGCGACGGTGAAATCGGGCAGGCGCACGCCCACCGCGAACAGCGTGTAGGGGTTGCGGCGGCAGATGCACAGGCGATTCAAGGGGAGAACGACTCGAAGGTTGAGATTGCGCGTTCGGAGGCAAGCCGCGACCAACGCGAAGCTGAGGCCCGCGCAAAGGCGCAGAACGATGCAAAAATCGCGATTGCCGAGCGGGACCGTGACGGAGAAATCGGGCAAGCACAGGCAATGCGCGAACAGCGGATTCAGGTCGCGGCGGCAAACGCCACGGCGGTTCAGGGCGAGAACGACGCCAAAATTGAGATAGCGAAATCCGAGTCGAATCGGCGCGAACGTGAAGCCGAGGCGTTGAAGTTGGCGATGGCCGCCGAAGCGGTTCAAGCCGCACGGGCAAAGGAAGAAGCCTACGCCGCACAGCGTGCCGCCGAGACCGCGAGAGCCGAACTCGAGCGCGCCACCCAACAGGCCGACGTCATTGTCAAGGCCGAAATTCAGAAGAATCAGCTTGAAATCGACGCCGAAGCCAAGGCCGAGGTGACAAGGCGGCACGCGAAGGGCGAAGCCGACGCGATTTACGCCAAACTCGAGGCGCAGGCGCGGGGTGCAAAGGAGATTCTCGTCAAGCAAGCCGAGGGTATCGCCGAGCTGATTTCGGCGGCGGGCGGCAACGCGGATAGCGCGGTTAAGCTGTTAATAGCTGACAAGCTTGAGGAGTTGACACGTATTCAAGTCGAGGCGATTAAGAATATTAAGATTGATAAAGTCACCGTTTGGGACTCGGGTTCAAGCGCGGGCGCGGACGGCAAAACCGCGACGTCGGACTTCTTGAGCGGGCTGATGAAGGCGGTTCCGCCGCTCGGCGAGGTCTTCAATCAGGCGGGGATGGATTTGCCGAAGTTTCTTGGGGAAAAGTCGGTTGATAGTTGACAGTGGATAGTGTGACAACCATTGTAGGTTGTCGGACGTTTGTGTAGTTGACAATTGATATTAGGCAATGTGACAACCATTGTAGGTTGTCGGATAGTTTATGGTGTCAACCTTGTTTGGTTGACTGTGAAAACGCCCCTTTTGGGGGCGTTTTTTTGTTGGGGGGATTAAGCGAAATTGGATTTTAATGCTTGAATTGTGTGGGAAAATATGGTATAATTTGGTTGTTAGAAAAATAATTAAACGGGGGTAAAACTTTATGAGGAAGATTTTAGCATTACTTATGGCGATTATCATGCTTGCAAGCTTGGCGGCTTGCGACGGCGATGGTTCTAACGCGGACACCCTTGCAAACGACAGACCGGGCAACAATGCAGACGACACACCGACCAACAGCGTAAGCGACACATCGGGCAGCAATGCAGGCGACACACCGTGCAACAATGCAAAAGACCCCACCCCCGACCTCACCCCACAGGGAAACAACCCCCCGCCCGATATGGACGAAACGCCTGTTTATGACTTTGAATACGAATATAACGAGGAGTTAAACGGCATTGAAATACTGAAATATATAGGAACAGCAGAAGAAGTCCGCATACCCGAAAAAATCGACGACGAGCCTGTGACGGTCATCGGCGGGAAAGCTTTCGAAGACAGCGGAATAACCTATGTCTATATTCCAAACAGTGTAACTTACATCGGCGATTATGCGTTTTGGAATACTCCATTAACAAGCGTTGTCATTCCCGGCAGTGTAACCGAAATCGGCTACCGCGCGTTTGCCAGAAGCGGATTGACAAGCATTGTAATCCCAAATAGTATAACCTCAATTGGCAACTCCGCGTTTGAAAGTTGCAAAGAATTGACAAGTGTTATAATCCCCGATAGTGTAACTTACATCGGCGATGGTGCGTTTGACGGAACCGGATTGACAAGCATTGTAATCCCAAACAGTGTAACTTACATCGGCGCGTTTAGCTTTACGGCATTAACAAGCATTGTAATCCCAAATAGTGTAACCGAAATCGGGAGGGATGCGTTTATGTGGTGCGAAAATCTGACAAGCGTTATTATTCCCGATAGTGTAACTTGCATCGGCGATGGTGCGTTTAGCTTTACGGCATTAACAAGCATTGTAATCCCAAATAGTGTAACCGAAATCGGCGAAAATGCGTTTAAGAAAACGGCATTAACAAGCGTTGTAATCCCCGATAGTGTAACCGAAATCGGTAACTCGGCTTTTGAGGAGTGTAGAGAACTGACAAGCGTTACATTCGGGGACGGTCTAACCAAAATCGGCGTTTATGCGTTTGAACGTACGGCATTAACAAGTGTTGTTATTCCCGATGGCGTAACCAAAATTCATCCTCGTGCTTTTTTCGTTTGCCCTGATTTAACAAGCATTACTTTTAGAGGGATTACATATGGAAGTAGCGAAGATTTTGAAAACGCTATGATGGATTTAATAATAAATGGGGAATTAGAACGGGACTAACATGACAAACAGCAGGAACAAAAAAGAAAGAAGCCTTAAATTATAGAAAAAGCCCCCTGTACGGGGGCTTTTTGCGACCTCAAACCACCAACATAGCATCCCCGAAACTAAAAAACCGATACCCCGCGTCAATCGCCGCGCTGTACGCCGCCAACGTCCGCTCCCTGCCGAGAAACCCGCTCACCAACATAATCAGCGTGCTTTCGGGGAGGTGGAAATTGGTCAACAGGGCATCAATTAATTTGAAATTGTAGCCGGGGTGGATGAAAATATCGGTGGTTCCGGAAGCGGCGGTTATCGGCGAATTGGGGCTTATTAATTCTCTCGCAACCGACTCCAGTACGCGGCAGCTCGTCGTTCCTGCGGCTATAATTCTGCCGCCGCGGGCTCGGCAAGCGTTGATTTTTGCGGCGGTGTCGGGGGGGAGTGAATAGCGTTCGCTGTGCATTTGGTGGGCTGAGATGTCGTCGGTTTTGACGGGGCGGAAAGTCCCCAAACCCACGTGTAATGTGACGTGGGCGGTGTCAACCCCTTTGAGTTGTAAGTCGGCGAAAGTCCGCTCGGTAAAGTGCAGGCCCGCAGTCGGGGCGGCGGCAGAACCGCGCTTGCACTCATCGGCGTAAATCGTGTTATATCGCGCGGGTTGGTCGAGTTTTTGGGTGATGTAATGCGGCAGTGGTGTCTCGCCGACTTTTTCGAGGATTGCAAAAAAGTCGCCTGTAAAATCAAACTCAATTAAGCGGTTGCCGTTCGGGAGAATTTCGGTGATTTTACCTTTCAGAAAGTCGGCGAAAACTATCTCCCTGCCTTGCTTTAAGCCCTTTCCGATGCACTCCCATGTCGTTGAATTTATCTGCTCGAGCAACAACACTTCGCCTGTGAAATTCAGCGGGTTCAATCTCGCGGGGAAGACTTTCGAGTCGTTCAAAATTAGCAGGTCGCCTTTTTGTAAGTAATTCGGCAGGTCGTAGAAATGCGCGTGCCGAAACTCACCCGTGGCCTTGTCCGCGACAAGCAACCGCGAGGAATCCCGCGGTTCTATGGGGCTTTGCGCGATTAAATTTTCGGGGAGGTCGTAATAGAAATCGGATTTTTTCATGAGTATATTTTACCACAGTTATCTATAAATGTCAAGTGTTGACATTTGTTTTTGGTTGTGGTAAAATTATTCTGTAGGGGCGCGCATTGCGCGTCCGCAAAGACCCCGCGTTTGTGTAGATTTGCGGGCGGGCATTGCCCGTCCGTAAAGACCCCGCGTTTGCGTAAAATTACGGACGCGGTTTGCGTGAAATTACGGACGCGCAATGCGCGCCCCTACATTTGCGCGGTATTTGCGTAGCGTGATAAAATAAAAAACAAGGAGAAAATATCCATGAAAAACCAATGCTTCAATCCGTTCCTGCCCTCGTGGGAGTATATCCCGGACGGCGAACCGCACGTTTTCGGCGACAGGGTCTACATTTACGGCTCGCATGATATGTTTAATGGCTGGGTGTTTTGTATCAACGATTATATCTGCTACTCCGCGCCTGTTGATGACTTGAGCGACTGGAAATATGAGGGCGTCATCTATGAGCGAAACGCCGACCCGCTCAACAAGGACGGCAAGATGTGCCTGTATGCCCCCGATGTGACCCGCGGGTCGGACGGGCGGTATTACCTCTATTACGTCTTGGATAGGGATTGCGTGGTGTCGGTCGCGGTTTGTGATACACCCGCGGGCAAGTATAAGTTTCATGGTTACGTTAAGTATCCCGATGGGACATTGCTCGGCAAAGCTGACGGTGACGAGCCGCAATTTGACCCCGGTGTGTTGACCGAGGGGGACGTAACCTATTTGTACACCGGCTTTTGCGGGCATGGCGACAAGTCGCGCAGTGGCTGTATGGCGACGGTTCTTGAGGCGGATATGCTGACCGTGAAAGAGCCGCCGGTGTTTGTGATTCCGAGCGATACACACAGCGCGGGCACGGGCTTTGAGGGCAATGAAATTTTTGAAGCACCGTCGATTAGGAAATTTGGCGATACATATTATTTGGTTTATTCGTCGGTGAAAATGACCAATTTGTCCTACGCGACGAGCAAGCACCCCACGAAAGATTTCGTCTATGGCGGGGTGATAATCAGCTGTGCCGACCTCGGGATTGACACATACAAACCCGCCGATAAACCCGCGAACGTAGTGAATAATAATCACGGCGGTATTGAAAAAATCGGTGAAAATTATTATATTTTTTATCACCGCCATACTAATGGCACGCCGTTTTCGCGACAAGCTTGTGTGGAAAAAATCGCGATTGAAACTGACGGCAGTATCGCGCAAGTCGAGGCTACATCGCAGGGCGCGAACGGTGCACCACTGCTCGGAAAAGGCGAGTATCCCGCGTATATTGCCTGCAATTTGTTCTACTTGGACGATTGCGAAAAGCACCCGAAATTGACCCAGGACGGCAAGGACGGCGACGAGGAGCTTGGCTACGTGACTAATATTCACAACGGCGCGGTGATTGGTTTTAAGTATTTCGACTGCAAGGGCGTGCAAAAAATCACCGTAAAAACGCGCGGCTACGGGCATGGCGCGTTCGACGTGCGGCTTTCACCGACCGGCGAAACTTTGGGGAGTATTAAGATTGACAGTGCTAATCAGTGGACTGAGTTTTCGGGCGACATAGCAATCCCGGACGGCGTTCACGCCCTGTATTTTGTTTATTGTGGTGGGGAGAGTTGGGGGATGAATTCGTTGGGGTTTGGGGGGATGTCAATTGACAATTGACAATGGACAATTGGATTGAGATTATGGGTTTTCGACTTGTTTTTCTGTTTCATGAAACTTGAATGTTGGGGCGCGCAGTGCACCCCCGCACCCCCGCACCCCCGCACAACTGCGGATTTACGGGCGGGCAATGCCCGCCCCTACATGGGTATTTTCTGCCGTTCGTAAATTTTATTGTAGGGAACGGTTCTAAACCGTTCCGCATGTTTCGGCGATTTTGTAAATTGGCGCAAATTTGCACGGTTTTATCAAACGTAGGGACGACCGCCCTCGGTCGTCCGCAAAATTACCCGAAACACGGCGCGGTGTTATGTAGGGAACGGTTCGTAACCGTTCCGTCCTATAAATCGTGTGGATTTTCGGGATGGTTACGAAGCCGCATAAATATACGGAACGGTTACGAAGTCGCATAAATATACGGAACGATTACGAACCCGCATAAATATACGGAACGATTACGAACCCGCATAAACATACGGAACGGTTACGAACCGTTCCCTACACCAAACATTTTCAACAACAAAAAACGTCATAACAAGGCGGTAATTTAACAGACGGGGCGGCGGAGCCGCGCATATGCGGACGACCGCGCACGGTCGTCCGCAAACAGGGCGTGTGCGACATGCGGGCGAACGGAGTTCGCCCCTACACAGATGCACCTATAGACGGCAACGTGAACGCGTAGCCCACTCAGAATAGCACGACCCCTGCACTCAACGAGACCTCATATGCACAGGTAATCAGCACTGCAAATCCGTAAGCACAAAACTCGCTAATTCGCACCATTGTGCGCCGGACGGTCTCGACCGGCCAGCGTGCAATGTAGCCACTCGCGGCGCATGAGCGAGGGTGTTTTTGCTTACTTTTTGCACAAGCAAAAAGTAAGTGGGGTTTGGGGGCAAAGCCCCCATTAAGGGACATGGGGTTTGGGGTTTACCCCCATTACAAAGGGGAATGGGGGCAAAGCCCCCATTAAATTTTTGCGCCGCTCCGCCCCCGCCTAAAACACCACCGGCTCCACCTGCCGCCCGCCAAGGGCGGCTTTCAGCGTATCGCAAACCAAGTTAAAATCCGCGACGAGCGATGTTGGTTTTTTCAAGTAATCATCCTGCCCGAACGGCACGAAATAATAATTGCGATAATTTAACAAGCCGCCGATATTTTTTGCCGAACCCGAAAGTGCGTCGTTCGTGGCAATGCAGAGGACGACCGGCAGATTATTTCGCAGATGCGACTTGACCGCCATCGTGACGGCGTTGTCGGTGATGGAATTGGCGAGTTTCGCCAAAGTATTCCCGGTGCAAGGGCAGACCAACATTATATCTACCATGTTTTCGGGGCCAATCGGCTCGGCTTCGATTATGCTTTTGATAATTTCTCTGCCGCAAATCTCCGCGAACTCGGCGGCGCGCTCGGCCGCTTTGCCGAACCGCGTATCAATCGTGAAACTGTTCTCGGACATAATCGGGAACAGCTCCGCGCCCGCCTCCCGCAGCAGCCGCGCCTGATTGAACGCCGTGCCGAATGTGCAGAAGGATGCAGTCACCGCAAAGCCTATTTTGACCCCCGAAAAATCGTGTTTAGCTGCCATTGTTTGCCTACCTTTCATGTTTGCCGACTGTAGGGACACCATATATGGTGTCCGCGAATATGCCCGAACACGATATATCGCGTCCCTACAATAAATTTTCCACCATAATATTCATAATCGTGTCGGCGATGATGTACCCCGCTGTTACAGGCGCGGTTTTCCCCGGTAGCGACAACGCCCAAATCACGTTGACGCCCGCCCGCTTTGCCGCCTCCAAGTCCTCAATGCCCGTTTTTGACGCCAAATCCACGACAAGGCAGTCCTTTTTCAGCAAGGCGAGCCGCGCCGCACTTAGGATTTCGGCGGGGACGGTGTTTATGATAATGTCGAACTCGGGGAGCCTTTCGTCGAGCCGCGAGATTGGCACGGTGTCACACCGTGCGACTTCTGCCCATGCGAGGTCGGCATATTTACGCGCCGATACGGTCACGCACGCGCCGAGTGCGG
This sequence comes from Oscillospiraceae bacterium, assembly GCA_009777155.1. Taxonomy (GTDB): domain Bacteria; phylum Bacillota; class Clostridia; order Oscillospirales; family Ruminococcaceae; genus Ruminiclostridium_E. The sequence goes on along the minus strand of WRMK01000002.1, from coordinate 10,156 downwards.
TCAGATAATTCGCCAAAACCTTTGAGATTCTGCCAAAGCCGGTTAGCAGAACAGCCGCGCCGAAGACAGTTGCGGGAGTTTCGCGCATGATAATTTCGAGGCAACCCTCTGCGGTCGGGACGGCGTTCATTATCGCCAACTCCTCACGTTCAAAATAATTCACAGCTGTTAAATTATTTTGACTGCAAATGTCGGTAAGGAGCGGGTTAGCCTTGCCGTAGTAGACCCTGCCACCCGTTGCCGTAACACGCGGTATCAGCGATAACGGCAGGGTGCATTTGGAGTACGGCGCGTTAATATTAAGTCCGTCGGTGCTTGCGGGCAGGGGCAGTACAAGGTTGTTGAATTTTTTGTCAAGGTTTGCAATGACGTCAAAGATAGGTATAGCCTGCGATTCGCACAAGGGCAAATCGGCGGCCCCAAAGCCGTGAATAAAGCAGTCCTTGCCGTACTCACTAAGCTTTTTCGCGGCGTAAACCGCCCGCATATCGCCCCCGAGAAATAAAAAGTCGTTCATCAAAACCCCCGCTATGTAGGGGCGCGCAATGCGCGCCCGTGGATTACAGCCGCCTGTTAAAAATTATTTTCTAAAACAAAGTGCATTCTCGTGCCATTCTTATTATTTTATGACAATATATAAAAATTGCCCCTTGCATTTCTCTGAAAAGCATGGTAAAATATATATTGTAAACAAAATAATGACTTATAAAGAGGGGCTGTAAGTATGAGGAAGTTCATGGACGTTGATTTTCTTTTGCAAAGTGAAACGGCGAAGCGGCTTTACGCCGCCGTGGAAAACCTGCCGATTATCGACTGGCACTGCCACCTTGACCCGCAGGACATCGCCCGGGACAAGGTCTACACAAATCTCACCGAGTTGTGGCTCAAAACCGACCATTATAAATGGCGGGCGATGCGTGCGTGCGGGATTGACGAGGAGTACATAACCGGCGCGAAATCCGACTTCGAGAAGTTCAAGAAATGGGCGGCGGCGATTGAGCATTGCATTGGCAACCCGCTCTACCACTGGACTCATCTCGAGTTGCAACGGGTTTTCGACTGCTACACCCCGCTTTCGGCAAAAACCGCGAAAGAAATTTGGGAGCATTGCAAGACCGTGCTGAAAAAGGGCTTGAAAGTCAGTGATATTCTGCAAAAGTTCAATGTTGAGGCGATTTGCACCTCGGACGACCCTTGCGATACGCTTGAGTTTCACCGCTCAATCGCCTACAACTCCGATAATTCGAGGACTGTGAACCTAAAGCCGACCTTCCGACCGTCGGCGTTGCTGAACGTCGAAAACCCCGAATGGTCCGCCTACATAGGCAAGTTGTCGGATATTTCGCGGGTGACGGTCTACGATTGGGAGAGCTTGATTGAGGCGGCGGTGAATCGCGTGGATTATTTTAATTCGCACAATTGCAACATGGCCGACCACGCGCTCGACCCGCCTGTTTATGTAGGCGCGAACGAGAAAAAATTGAACAAAATTATCACAAAAGCACTCACTTTCACAACCTCGGGCGAACGGCTGACTGCGGACGAAATCAACGGCTTCAAGACCGAGATGCTGATTGCGCTTGCCAAAAAATACAACGAGCTGGGTTGGTCGATGCAGTTGCACATGGGTGCGGCGCGGCAGGTGAATACGTCGATGACGGCGATTCTCGGCGCGGATAAGGGCTACGACTGCATGGGCGACGAGAATTATGCCGACGCACTCGCGCATATTTTGGACCGCTTGGAAATTTCCGAGAGCCTGCCCCGGACTTTCCTGTTCGGCTTGAACCCAAAGGAAAACGACCTGTTGACGGTAATCGCGGGCTGTTTTCAGGGGAATTGCCGCAAAAGCGACAAGCCGGCCAAGGCCAAGGTGCAAGTCGGCCCGGCGTGGTGGTTCAACGACCACAAAGACGGCATAGAACTGCAACTCCGCGCCTTTGCCAACAACGGCGTATTGGCTCACTTTGCGGGCATGCTGACCGATTCGAGAAGCTATTTATCTTACGCACGGCATGAATATTTCAGGCGGATTCTGTGTAATTTAATAGGGACATGGGTCGAAAACGGCGAATATCCCGCGGATTTTGAGAAATTAGAGGAAATTGTTAAGGGTGTTGCGTATTATAATGCGAGGGGTTATTTTTTGAATAGTTGATAGTGGACAATGGACAATTGGTGCGGGGGGCAAGGTTTTTGCCTTTGTTGTATGGGGTGGGCGTGTTATGTGTAGGGACGGGGTCGCCATGGCGCGTCCGCAAATCCGCACAACCGCCGAAAAATCCACGGGCGAACACAGTTCGCCCCTACGCCGAAAAAATTTCCCTGCCGTTAATAATTTTTATTGGCATTTTAATGTAGGGAACGGTTCTTAACCGTTCCGTTGATGAAACTGCGCGAAATTGCGCGTAATTTATAAATTCGCTGAAACTTTGCGGAACGATTACAAAGCCGCTGAAACTTTGCGGAACGGTTAAGAACCGTTCCCTACACCAAACCTTACCAACGACCGAAAGGACGGAACTGAAAACATGAAGATGACCTTCCGCTGGTTCGGGGACGGCTTTGACGCCGTTACGCCCGAGCAAATCCGACAAGTCCCCGCTGTTAAGGGCGTGATTTCGACCCTTTATGACACCATGCCGGGCGAGGTTTGGGAGACTTCGGCTATCAAGGCACTCAAAGCCCGCGTTGAAGGCGCGGGGTTGGAGTTGTCGGGCATTGAGAGTGTGAATATTCACGACGATATTAAAGCGGGCGGGAACAGCCGTGAGCTGTACATTTCCAATTACATAAAAACCCTTGAACGCCTTGGCGAATGTGGCATAGACTTGGTTTGCTACAACTTCATGCCTGTATTCGACTGGACCCGCTCGGACTTGGCGAAGCCCCGCCCGGACGGCGCGACGGTGCTTTCATACGACGGCGACATTATCGAAAACATGGACTTTGAAGACATGCTCAAAAGCCTTGAAAGTAAGCGCGGTGAGTTTGTGTTGCCGGGGTGGGAACCCGAGCGTATGGCGCGTAACAAGGAGCTTTTCGGGATTTACAAGGGCGTTGATGAAGACAAATTGCGCGAAAATCTCGGCTATTTTCTCAAGGCGATTATGCCCACTTGTGAAAAATATAACATAAAAATGGCTATCCACCCCGACGACCCCGCGTGGAGCGTGTTCGGGTTGCCGCGGATTGTCAAAAACAAGGACGATTTGCATAAGATTGCGGGGTTGGTCGATTCGCCGTGCAACGGAATTACGCTTTGTACCGGGTCGCTCGGGTCTAATCCCGACAACGATTTGCCCGACATAATCCGTTCGTTGAAGGGCAAAATTCACTTCGCCCACGTCCGCAATATTAAGCACCTCGGCTACAGGAAATTTGACGAGTCGGCGCATTTGTCCGAGGACGGCTCGCTCGATATGTACGAGATTATCAAGGCGTTTCACGACATCGGCTTCAACGGCCCGCTCCGCCCCGACCACGGCAGAATGGTGTGGGGTGAGGTGGCGATGCCGGGGTATGGGTTGTATGATAGGGCTATGGGGGTTTGTTATTTGAGTGGGATTTTGGAGGCTGTGAGGAAGGGGAAGGTTTAAAGTTTGAAAGAACCGGTGCAAATCAGGGGAATTTCACTGTGAGGGAACGATACTTTCAAATGCACTTTTGTGCAGGAAGGACATGGAGAATAATCATGGAAACTAACAAGAGAAAAGCAATAGAAAAAATTGTAGACGAAAATATAAAAAACTTTGCCGATGGACTTGAAGCAAGATATAAAAAAGACAAAAACAACCCGTCAGGAAACATAAACACCAAACGCAACAATTGCTTTATCGCTGAGTTGGGCGATGAATTCACGTTTCATTCGGCTTTTGCGCGTAGTTTTGACAGCTCCTTTGGAAATATACTCGAAAAAATCGGCAACGCTATAGCGAAACATTCATATGAAGTTTATAGCAAGATAGATTCTTATCTGCTTCCGCAACAATCGCAACATATAGACTACTTGATGACAGAGTATAATAGTAGAGTTAAGCCTAAAACCGAAGATTACACGAATTTTACTTGTCTTAAGCCTAAAAACATTGAAAGTTATATAACAACTCATCAAGTAGACAACCACTTTTTCAAACCCGCAACACAAGAGCATTTTGTTATTTAAGTGGGATTTTGGCTTAAAGGCAAGCAATCGCCCAAGAAGGAAAATATTGAGGAACAAAAATGACAAAAATAGAAGCAATCAAAACTTTAATGACCACGTATAACGGCATTATAAACTGGCAGATAATATACAACGAAATCGAAAAATATTATCCCGATGCAAAAAAATCCTCAAATTGGCAAGCGGGGCTGAGAGGCGTTTTGTATCGGGAAATGAAAAAAGGAACTATAAAACGAGTAGATGACGGTGTATACGCACTTGTGGATTATGACATAACGAATATGTTGCCGGAGGAATATAAGAACGACCTCATTACAGAAAAAAATGTAATTGTTAAGGTTAGGACTTTGCAACAGCAATTTAGAAAAGAATTGTTGAAAAACTTAAAGATGTGTCCGATAACTTTAGTGTCCGACAAAAGATTGCTGTATGCGAGCCACATAAAACCGTGGTGTTTGTCTGATAGCTTTGAAAAGCTCGATACCAACAATGGTTTTATTTTGTCCCCCTTGTATGATGTGCTGTTTGATAAAGGTTTAATTACTTTTTCAAACAAAAAAGAATTGGTGCTATCCGCAAAATTAAAAAAAGAAACGGCGGAAAAACTTCAAATAAAAGAAAAAGTTTATGAAAATTTGCCGATATGCGGAAGGGAAAATTATTTAGATTTTCATAGAGAAAAAATTTTCCTGACAGGCTGAATGTTTGAAGAAACAATCCCGCTTTAAGTAAGGAGTATTTTATGAGTGACAACACCCAAACAGCATACAAAGTGCTTGCAAAAAAGGTTTATAATGAGTTTGAAAACCTTAAAAAAACCTTAAATGGCTTGAGCGCGAACGACATTGTAGATAAATCTTACGAAGTCGCAATAAAGCAAATTATAACTGAACAAATTTGCTCTTACGGTTATGAGCATTTAACCGGATTTTTAGACAGCGAAAAAGATGTGTTAGTGCTTAACTCTTTTAAAGACCCGCTTAGTGAAATATATTCTGCATGGATGAATAACGAGTTATCAATTGAAGAACCTTTGCGGGAAACGATAAATAGAATTTCTTTGGAAAATTATTGCTAAACACCCCACCCAAAAACCTGTAAGAATACTAAAGCACATCATAAATTTAGCAAGTAATGTGGGCGATGTTGTGTTTGACCCTTTTATGGGCGTAGGAAGCACCGGCGTAGCCGCATTAAGCCTTGACAGAAAATTTATCGGCATAGAAATTGACCCCGAATATTATGAAGCGTCTGTAAAAAGAATAGGTGAAAGTAAGCCTGTTCTGAAAAGTGAGATAAAAATGATTATGGAAGGCTAAAAATAATAATTAAATTAGACATATTATCACAAACCTCGAAAGGAACAAATCTTACAATGCACCTAAACAACCAAACCCTACTCTCGACCCTAAACAGAGAAAAGTGGCTTGCCGCGGGGGTTGAGCCTGTAAACTACGATAGGTTTACACTGATTGAAGCGACAAAAACCGCGCCTACTTGGATTCACTTCGGGGCGGGGAATATCTTCCGTGCCTACTTGGCGCGGGCGTGTCAGGAGCTTGTCTCGGGCGGCTACGACAAGGGCGTGATTGCCGCCGAGGGCTACGATTACGAGATTATCGACATGGCGTTCACGCCGTACGATAACCTGTTCATCTTGGTTACTTTGAAAAGCGACGGCACGGTCGAGAAACGCGCTGTGGCCTCGATTACCGAGGCGTTGAAGGCGGGGACGAAGTACGAGGATTTCACACGGCTCAAAGAAATTTTCCGCGCCCCGTCACTGCAAATGGCGAGTTTTACGATTACCGAAAAAGGGTACTCGCTTCAAAGCCCTGCGCGTGAAACGCCGCCCGATATTCTGCATGATTTTGAAAACGGGGTGTCAACCCCGAGAAGTTACATGGGCAGAATCACCGCGCTGTTGCACGAGCGATACGCAAATGGGTGTAAACCTATTGCGCTTGTCAGCATGGACAACTGCTCCCACAACGGCGATAAGCTGAAAAGTGCAATCTTGACCTTTGCCGAAACGTGGGAAGCGGCGGGATTGGTCAAGAAAGGCTTTGTGAAATATATCCAAAGCGAAAAAGTCTCGTTTCCGTGGAGCATGATTGACAAAATTACCCCCGCCCCACACAAAGAAATCCGCAGAATGCTCGAGAGCGGCGGGATTTTGGGCATGGCGCCGATTGTCACCTCGAAAAATTCTTGCGCCGCCGCCTTCGTCAACGCCGAGCAAGCCGAGTATCTGATTATCGAAAATAATTTCCCGAACGGCCGCCCGCCGCTCGATACATTGAAAAATGCAAACATTATTTTCACCGACCGCGAGACGGTTGAAAAAGCCGAGAGAATGAAGGTCTGCACCTGCCTAAACCCGCTTCACACCGCGCTTGCCGTGTTTGGATGCTTGCTTGGGTACAACAAAATCAGTGAGGAAATGAACGACCCGGATTTGCGGCGGCTTGTGGAGAAATTGGGCTACGAGGAGGGTCTGCCCGCTGTGACCGACCCCGGGATTATCAGCCCGCGCGACTTCTTGGACGAGGTGATTAACGTGCGGCTGCCGAACCCGTTCCTGCCCGATTCGCCCCAGAGAATCGCCACGGATACATCGCAAAAGCTTGCGATTCGCTTTGGCGAGACCCTGAAAACCTATATCGCCCGACCCGATTTAGACCCCGAAAAATTGGTGGCGATACCGCTCGTTTTGTCGGGTTGGTTGAGGTATTTGCTGGGGCTGGACGACAACGGCGGCTTTATGGAACTCAGTCCCGACCCGCTTTACCTACACCTTAATTCGTTCTTGAAGCATGTCAAGTTTCACCCCGCGCCGCCGCCCGAGGAAATTGGCGAAGACGGCGTTTCACAAGACGGCGGAGCAGGTGATAACGCGGATATTTCGGCGACAAGTGCGGGTGTAAATACGCCCGAAACTCGCGATGATTCGATTGATTTAGATGACCTCGATACTTCCGAAGATTGCGAAAATGAGACCACCGCAGAAGCCATAATTCTGCCCGAGCCGCCCAACAACCCGCATTGGCGCGAGCGGATTCGCCCGCTGTTGGAGGACGAAAAAATCTTCGGCGTGAATTTGTACGAGGCGGGTTTGGCGGAGAAGGTTGTCGATGTGTTTGAGGAGATGACTTTGGAGCCGGGGGCGGTGAGGAGTGTCTTGCGACAATTGATAATGGACAATTGATAATGGACAATTGTGGAGTCGCTTCGCGACGGTTTTATGATTGAATAGTTTACAACTCTACAAGTTTTTTCGCGGGTGCAATCCCACGGAAACTTGGCGCGGGGTTTTCAACCGTAGGGACGACCGCCCTCGGTCGTCCGTAAAGTCCACGGAAACATGGCGCGGGGTTCTGTAGGGAACGGTTCTTAACCGTTCCGAAAGTTTCGGCGGTTGTGTAATTTACGCATATTTGCGCGGTGTTTTCAACCGTAGGGACGACCGCCCTCGGTCGTCCGTAAAGTCCACGGAAACATGGCGCGGGGTTGTGTAGGGAACGGTTCTTAACCGTTCCGAAAGTTTCTGCGGTTTTGTAAGCGGAACGGTTAAGAACCGTTCCCTACACCGAAAAATTTACAGGCGACAGAAAAATTCACGCAATCGTTGAAAATTTACGGACGACCGAGGGCGGTCGTCCCTACGATAGGTATCATGAAATGTGGAAACGGGCGAACGCCCGCACAGATAAAGGAGAACAACATGAACGAAATTCTCAACAAAATTAAATCCGCACGTATAATTCCGGTTATCACGATTCATGATTCTGCGGACGCCGTGCCGCTTTGCAGGGCGTTGTCGCAGGGTGGTTTGGCGGCGGCGGAGATTACATTTCGCACGGATGCGGCCGAGGAATCCTTGCGGCGGGTGGCGGCCGAGTTGCCCGATGTTCTGCTTGGGGCGGGGACGGTTTTGAGCGTTGAAACTGTGCAAAAGGCGGTGTCGGCGGGTGCCGGTTTCATCGTCAGCCCCGGGTTTAACCCTGCCGTTGTATCTTATTGCACACAAAACAACATTCTCGTCATACCGGGCGTTTGCACACCGAGCGAGGTCGAAATGGGCTTGTCGCACGGGCTGAACACCCTGAAATTCTTCCCTGCCGAGGCGGCGGGCGGCGTGAGAATGCTCAAAGCCTTGTCCGCGCCGTATGGCGGCGTAAGTTTCATGCCGACCGGCGGGATTACCCCCGCGAATATAGCGGAGTATCTCGCATTGAAGTCGGTGATTGCCTGTGGTGGGAGCTGGATGGCGGGCGAGGAGCTGATTAGGGATAAAAACTGGGCAGAAATTACAAGGATTGCAAGACAGGCAACCGGTCTGTAGGGGCGGGCATTGCCCGTCCGCAAATTCACAGAAACATAGTGCAGTTTTGTGATAGTATTAGGAGGTGTTGTACATGAGCGCATTTGCAACAACAGAAAGGGAGGACGTAATGACTGATTATCAATTCAAAACTATCTTAAAGATGGTGCTTGACATCGCAGACAATACGAACGATGTTGAGAAAGTTAAGGCGTCGTTGCGCGGGTTTATCGGCGACGAGAAAATTCAAAGTAAACCGCAAAAATCTAAAAATACAAAGGTGGAAAAATAAATGGAGAAATTAAGAGTAGGCATAATCGGGGCGACAGGTATGGTCGGGCAGCGGTTCGCGCTGTTGCTTCACAATCACCCTTGGTTTGAGGTCACTGCGCTTGCGGCGTCGCCGCGTTCGGCGGGGCTGCCCTATGGCGAGGTCATGAAAGACCGCTGGATGATGGGTGCGCCGCTCCCGGAAAGTCTGAAAAATCTGCTTGTTATAGATGCTTCGGACGTAGATGCAGTCGCAAGTCAAGTCGATTTTGTGTTCTCGGCTGTGGAAATGAAAAAGGACGAGATTTTCGCCTTGGAAGAAGCTTATGCGAGGGCGGAGTGCCCTGTTGTGTCGAATAATTCGGCCCACCGCACGACCCCCGATGTGCCTATGCTGATTCCGGAAGTGAATCACGTTCACACCGAGATTATACCACTGCAACGTCAGCGGCTCGGCACTAAGCGCGGGTTTATCGCCGCAAAGTCGAATTGCACTATTCAGAGCTATGTACCTGCGTTAAGCCCGTTGCTGAAGTACGGCTTGAAAGATGTTTTGGTTTGCACCTATCAGGCGATTTCGGGCGCGGGGAAGACCTTCGAGACTTGGCCCGAAATTGTGGACAATATTATACCTTTCGTGGGCGTGGGCGAGGAAGAAAAAGCCGAGAACGAGCCGTTGAAAATTTGGGGTACTATCAACGCGCAAACCGGCGTAATCGTCAATGCGAGTAATGTTAACATAACCGCGCAATGCTCCCGAGTTCCTGTTGCAGACGGGCATATGGCGGCGGTTTTCATGAGATTTTCCGGTGGCACTAAGCCGTCAAGGGAGCAGATTATCACCGACTGGAACAGCTTCAAATCCGCACCGCAAGAGCTGAAACTGCCCTCTGCCCCCATACAGCCCTTGCAGTATTTTGAAGAAGAAGATTTCCCCCAAACCCGACTTCACCGCAACCGCGAAAACGGCATGGGCTTTTCGCTCGGGCGGCTTCGCGCCGATAGCCAGTACGATTATAAGTTCATCGGCTTGTCGCATAATACTTTGCGGGGCGCGGCGGGCGGCGCGGTGTTGGTGGCGGAGTTGTTGCGGGCGAAGGGGTATTTTGGGTCGTAGGGATGACCGCGGTGGGTCGGCAGGGGGCGGTGCAGTGCAGGGGGTCGGTGTCTGAGCCGCCGAAAGATCCGCACGCTCGCGTTCTACGCTTGATTAAGCTTAACTTTCTCGAGCCGAACCGTGAGTAAGTAGCACAAGCCTTTGTTCGAGTGCAGACTATTCAAGCAGATAAAGCCTGTTAAGTCGTGAGGAGATAAGTTTCATGTCGATGAAGTGGGGTTAGAACGGCTTGTGTGGCGAGCTGGCCGTTCTTTTGGCGGCTCAGACACCGCCCCCCCCC
>WRMK01000001.1 GCA_009777155.1 Oscillospiraceae bacterium | reverse complement strand
AAAGAAAATGTACACTGACTAACCTAAAGCGGCGGCTTCAATAGCCGCCCGTTTTATTTTATTAAATTATAAGCAAGGTTGGCGGCTATTAAAACTTTGCTAAAGCAAAGTTTTCTTACGGCAGGGGATTGAAAACCCGCCGCTTTTCCACCAAAAATAAAATTCGTATAAGGTATTGACATATAGTCTCGTATGGTATATAATAGAACAAAAAGGGGGATTGGCTTATGAGAATTATTTCACAACGTCTGCGCGAATTGCGCGAGGGTGTTCGCTTATCTCAGCACAAACTCGGCGAGTTAATCGGCGTGACACAAACGAGCATAAACCGCTACGAAACCGACAAAGCAGATCCGCCGCCCGAAACTTTGATTTGGTATGCGGACTATTTTGATGTGTCTCTCGATTATATAACCGGGCGCACGGACAAGCCGCAGGGAAAACTCTATAAGTATCAGCCGAAGTTTAAGGATAATTCGGAAATGAAGTCGTTTGTCGAGATGTGTTTTGACCCGAAATCGCCGATGAATGACCGCTTAAAACAAACGCTTCTTGAAATGTTGAGCGAGTCGGGAGGTGCAAAATGAAAGCTGTGATTTACGCTCGATATTCTTCCGACAACCAAACCGAAAATAGCATCGAGGGGCAGTTGCGAGAGTGTAAGGAATACGCCGAGCGGCATAACATGACTGTTGTCACGAGTTACATCGACCGTGCTTTGTCCGCAAAGACAGATGACCGCCCGGAGTTTCAGCGCATGATACGGGACTCGGCGAAGAAGCAGTTTGATGTTGTTCTCGTATGGAAGTTGGATAGGTTCGCTCGCAACCGTGCAGACTCGGCTACTTATCGTGGTGTCCTAAAACGCAACGGCGTGAACGTTGTTTCAATCAAAGAAAACATTTCCGATGGTCCGGAGGGGATTATTCTCGAGGCTCTCCTTGAGGGAATGGCGGAATATTATTCTGCGGAGCTTGCGCTCAAAGTCAAGCGTGGGCTGAAAGAAAACGCGCTCAAATGCAAAGCGGTCGGAAGTACACCATTCGGATACAGGAAAAATGCTGACAAGATGTTTGAAATTGATCCACTCACCGCGCCGATTGTGCTTGAAATGTTCACGATGTACGCCGACGGAAAAACTGTAAAAGAAATCAGTGCCGAGATGAACAGCCGTGCGGTTTTTGCTAACATAAAATACAAGTACACCAACAAAAGCAGCTTGCATAATCTTCTGAAAAACCGCCGCTACATCGGCGAATATCGGTACGGCGATGTTGTAACTCCGGGTGGTATGCCTGCGATTGTTCCTGTGGAAATTTTTGAAAAAGTGCAAGAGCGTATGGCGAAAAATCGGCACAAGCCCGCCTACATGAAAGCCGATGCCGAGTACATTTTAACGACTAAACTTTTTTGTGGGAAATGCGGTGCGATGATGGTCGGAACGGGCGGCACGAGCAAGACCGGAAAGGTGCATTATTACTACAAATGCAGTAATCGGATTTATAAGAAATCTTGCGATAAAAAGCCGACAAAAAAGGATTTTCTCGGACGGCAGATTGTGGCTTTGACACAACAAAACGTGCTGAAAGATGATGTCATTAGCAATCTTGCAGATGCGGTTGTGGAATTGCAAAAACGTACAAATACTATTATTCCGTTTTTGCAAAATCAGCTCGAAGCCCTTGACAAGCGCATTGACAACGTGTTAAAATCAATTGAAGCGGGGATTATTAACGCTTCCGTGAAGAAGCGGCTTGACGAACTTGAAGCAAGCAAAGCCGATATTGAAATATCGCTTGCCAAAGAAAGAATCGAGAAAACACCGCTCACGAAAGAGCAAATCGTGTTTTGGCTGAGCCGATTTAAGGGCGGAAACGTCGATGACCCGAATTATCGCAGGGCGATTGTAAACATTTTTGTAAATTCGGTTTTTCTGTATGATGATAAGTTGGTGGTTACTTTTAACTGGAAGGACGGGACGAAGACTGTTAGTTTGTCGGAGCTTGAGCGGGCTGAAGCGGCTCATGTACAGGTTTTAGGGTGTTCGCATTTGGATTGTGGCTGTCCGCTACATTATTTCAAATCCGAACCCCCGTTTTATCTTCGTCGGCGGACTATTCGGAATTGTAATAAGAAGATGAAAAATCGCCTTTTCTCCTCTCGTCAATAATCGCGTTCAAATTTTCAACGACTTCAATCAATTTTTCATCGCAATTATCGGGTTGTTTATTCTTGATTTTCTGCTTTGACAAGGTGCCCAAAATCCACAATTCGCCTGTTGTGAACGCAAACCATGAGATTATCAGCGTTGTCGGTTCCGCGCCGATTTTCAGGAACGCATACAAGACTGCGGCGGCGAACAGCGCGTTCAGAATTATTACCAGCGCGACTATAAATTTACTGTATTTCATGTCATTCCTCCGAAATTTTCTCAGTCGCAATCCGATTTATAAAGCCAAAATATTCATTTTGCGCCGACTCGACATTTTCGCAAGCTTTTTTCATTTCGCCATTTGTGTGACCCTTTTCAACGGCAACGGCAGTCGCAAAAGTCAGCTCGGTGTTTGCGTTTATAAGCTTCATCGACAAAAGGCTTTCCTCTGCCCTGCGAGCCGCTCGCCTTTCGGATTTTTTCGACTCGGCTTTTCTACGTTTCCGCTCGCTGGTGACAATCGCCACCAACACGGCTTGAAGTAGGCTAAACACAGCGATTATTAGTGTTTCCCACATTATATCGCCCCCTTTGAAACAAACGCCGGGACGGTCAACCCCTCATAACAAGCCTTCACAAACTGCCCGGACACGACACACCTCAACTGCTCCGACCCCGCCGTTTCGCAGTCGCTCTCACTTAAAAGGCTCTTAAATTCCTCGCACAGTTCACACCTTTTCTCGTAAGTTTCCTTGTAACTTTCATCAGAAATAATCCCCTCGAGGTGCAAAATCGCCTCGGTATTGCTCTCGAGCAATTGATTTCTGATTGCCGCTAATTTCATGTTCACAGACAAACTTGACAAAGATTTATTTCCCACATCAACCCCTGCTTTTTCCGCCAATTCCGCGTACTGCTCAACCGTAAGCCTTTCCGCAAGCCGAAAAACTTCAAGTTTCTCGGCAATTTCGGCGGGATTGAACCCGCCGCGCTCAATAATCGTTTTCAAAGCTATGTAGACGTTCATACCGCAAACCCCCATTCCAAAAGTATTAATCTAAAATCAAGTTCCGTCAAATAAAGCGCGGTTTGCAGCTCGGTGTCGTTTTCTTGCAAGTGCAGTAAAAAAGCCGCTTCGCCCATTTCAAAGGCGACTGCGACTTGTGTTATGTCCTCGAAAGTTTTTCCGTTGAGCCATTCATTGTCAAGTTGATATTGCTCAAGCGACTCAATTTCATACTCGCTGATTCCGCGATTTTCGAGCAGTTGAATAAACTCGTCGCGGTGTTCGTCGGATATTAAATACTCGTGTTTTTGCACCGCCTTTTCCACAGGTTTTTTCCCGCTCGCAAAAGATATTTCGTTTTCGGTGTAAGTGAGTTTGTAACGGTGGAGTTGCAAAACATCACCCTGCATACGATAAAGTTGCATATTTTCCCTAATCCCTTTCTGCACTAATGTGCTTTTTTCAAGTTTCGCCACCCGCATTTATGCGTTCTTGTTTTTTAAGTTTTTTTCATGTTTTTTACCACCCCGCGGCTGTATTTAAGTGCTTGTTTTGAGTTATGGTATTTGTGGTGTTGCCCGAATTATTTGTCACCGCCTTGCCTAAAATATTATTGCCGATTACAAAATTTCCTTGCGCTCCCGACTGAAGTTCTATTGAATATTGGGTAGTTGTATAATTGCTCGCAAGCCCTGTGCCCCTGATTATGTTGTTGCCTGAAATGTTATTTCTATTTGTCATAATAACAATACCCGCATTACAATCTACACATACATTTCCTACCACAGAACAACCCTCATGTTCATAGTGGGGGTTTAAGCTTATGCCTGTTAAACAGCCAAAACATTTATTGCCTGTTACGGCGACATTTCTTCCTATTACGTTTATTCCTTCAGAATTGCTACTATCGACCACGTTTCCGATTACAGTGCTGTTGCTCGCATCTATCCGTAATTGCGAATTTTTGAAAAAATTTCCTTTTACAACCACATCGTTTCCGGAAACCAACATAGTTCCCCCATTAAAAACATTTTCGCATATTAGGGTTTGTGATGTGTTAAGAATTCGGAACACATAGCCGTCTCCCGACATTCGATTAAAAGTTAAACCTTTGATTGTACAATTTAACGCCGTTCCTTCTATGATTTGACCACTTCTCTGCAAAATTGTACTTTTCCCCATTCCCTCCAAAGTCACATTATTTTTATTCATGTTCACAGTGGCACCGAGGGTATAAGTCCCTTCCCGCAAAATAATTTTCCCGCCGCTTGCCGGAAGCGCGTTAATTGCGTTGTTTATTACTGTGTGGTGGTTTGTTGTGCCGGTGACTTTGTAGTCAACATCATCGCCGAACCCCACAATAAAAGTAGCAGGCTTCGGGATTTTCAGCCCTATAACCTGCTCCGGTGTAGTTTTCGGATAAAGCGTATCCCAGCCTGTCGCCGTGCGGATTTTATGCGTAAAATTTATATTTGCCATTAAAAACCCACCTCCTCATCAATTACTAAAATCATACCAAACGTCCCCTGTTTTCGGGCTTGCGGGTGCAGTTGCCGAAGCGGTGATAATTGCGATGCTTTCCGTGCCTGTGCCAAGCCCCAAATCGTTTCGCAAACTTGTCGCCCCTGTCAAGTTTCGCCAGACCGGCAACCCTGCCACAGTTGTCGCAATATGTACTAAAACCTGCGCGACATTCGCGGTCGGCGGTGCAATTACTCCCGTTGCAGTTGTCGAAGTTGCATAGTTTATATTGCCCGCCGCTTGTGAAGTTCTGTTAGTACCGCCACGCGCAACCGGCATCGTACCTGCGTTAATTTCCGAAGCGTTGTGATTATGCGCGCCTGCGGATTTTGCGTTCCACGTTTCTTTTTCGGCATCACTGACAAAACGATTATTCGCATCTTGCGTAATCACACTCGCAGGGTGATTTGTCGGGTGGGTGTAATTATTCGCGTTTGCGGCAATATTGCTGAGTTTCGCAAAATCAGCCTTCGACATCAGTCCGTCAACAGTCGCACTCGCCAACGCAATTATAACTTTCTCAGTCGAAAGCGGCTTTTTCTCGGTGCCGTTCCACCAATAATCAGGCACTGCCACGTCCTCGATGTAGAAATTATCCCCGACCTGCAAAGTCGCCTTATTCCCGGTCACAGCAAGCCACGCATCCAAAGCCGCAACAGTCGCAAAAACCCGCGCCCGTGACGCGCCTTTCGCAATCACTTCCAATTCGCTCAAAAGCGCGGCCAAAGCTTCAACCTGCTCAATTTTCGTCTTCGGAAATAATTTTTCCCATTCCGTGCCGTTATGATGTTTCATTTGAATATTTCTGTCTGCCATAATTTTTTACTCCTTAAAATTTTTTAGTTTTTTTAGATTTTTTAGGTTTTCACCCAGATTTTTTCCTCACCCGTAGGCTCTGTCTCGCTTACAACAGCGTTTGCAATTATAACACTGTTAAAATTCGCAGGGTTCTGCCCCGATTGCCCGTCCGAAGTGTCAAACCAGTGGTCTTTTTCACGCGGATTTTCGGGCGATTCGGGCGACACGGTAATCAACGCGCAATCGGGCTTTTGTGCATTTTGCAACAACAGCTCAATTTTCGCAATTTCCGAATCAAACGCATCATGAGTCACAAAAACCGATTCCGCATTTTGCAGCAGTACCTCAATTTTCGTATCAAGCGCATCATGTGTCACAAAAACCGATTCGGAACACTCCACAGCAACATCCGACCGCGCCGAAAACACCAACGTCGTGATATACTCCGCCAAGAACCCCGGCACAATTTCTTTTGACGGAATTGCATCGCCCGTTTCGTTTTGCGCCAAAAAGTACAAAATCGGCTCACCGCCATCAACGCTCACGAAAATGCCGAGCTGATTCAAAGTATACCCGGAATTAAGCTCTTTGTTGGATAATTGAAGCCGCAAAATCCTTTTATTGCCGACTTTTCCGTCCTCGATAATCGGCAAGTTTTGCACAGGTTTTTTCAACTCCGTCTGCTCCTGCATATTTTCAAGCGTCACAGTTTCGCTCCCTGCCCAAGCCGAAATAATCGCAACCCTGTTATCGTCAAGCCCTGCGAGAATATGCAGTGCATCTTTCAAATGCCGATTGTGAACCGCATACTGCCCGGAGCTTTCTGTTTTCAAATCGTCAAAAGTATTAACTTTATTTCACGACACCGAAAAAACAATATCGCCAAGCGAACCTAACCATGCCATATTTTCACCAAGCCCTTTCTAAACAAATACGCCGCCCAAAGTTTTATTTCCCGCATTATGAGGTTAGACGAATAACAGTTTAAGAGCATATCCAACAATAGTTCGCGCACATCTTGTCGGCGCATTTTCCGCCATACTGCGTTAAAAAATTCCGCAATGCACAAAGCATTACGAAAATTTTGTCGAAAACTCTTGTAAATGAAAAGGGTTTATGATATAATAAGGGAAAAGTAAATAATAATGGGAGAATTACATGGATTATAAGGAGATATGGAACGAAATATGCTTTCGCATAAATAAAACTCTCAATGCAACAGAACGGGAATTTCAAAACGCGGTGGAGCTTTTGTTTGAAAAATTGGGTTGGTCTGCATATAAAGGCGAGATTGTTACCGGAAAAACAATCCCTGTTGGCGCGGCTAAAAGCCTTAAACCCGATGTGATTATCAACGCTGCTGGTAAAGATATTATAGTGGTGGAGCTGAAAAAGCCGAGTGTTACATTGTCGGAGCGGAACGCAGACCAACTCATGTCGTATATGCGGCAGTTAAAGTTGGATTTCGGTATTCTGCTCGGCGAAACAATGCAATTTTACTGTGAATCAAATAAAGGTATCGTAAAAATTAGGGATATACCATTTATTATGGATTCTGATGAGGGTGCTGAACTTATAGCACTTTTAAGTAAAGACGGATATTCATTTGACGCGCTTAATCAATACTGCGCTGATAAATTATGCGAAATTGAAGACCGTCAAGAAACTCAAAAGCAAGTAAATATATTTTGTTCCGAAAGCGGGGCAAGTATAGTCAGCGACTTACTTAAAGATAAACTTTTAGAAGAGTTTTCGGATAATGTTGTTTCTTCTATTATGGGCGAGATAGAAATTAGTGTGTCGCGAAAGAGTAAAGCAATTGAAAACTTATCACCCCATTACACCAATAATATGGCTTCGGCGGTAACGAATTATGCCGATAGAATAAATACTGACACAGAGGGTTCAATTTCAAAAAGAGAAGCAGTAAGTTTATGTTTGGCAAACGGAATCACCACAGGAAGTAATACGACGTTTTCCACACTAAACAAGACAGGATCTACATATTGGGCAAACCCTGATATTGGCTTATTAGACAGTGACTGGTGGTTGATTTTAAATGACAATAAGAAAAAGGAAATACACGTTTTTTATATACCTGCTAATTCAATCAGGAAAAATCAAATAGTTTTAAGAGCTGATAAACCGCATTTAATAGACCTACAAATTGAATATGGCAATAACTTTTTTGAATGCCAACGCAGTAAATTTAAATTTGAAAGTTGGTTTGTGAAAACAATTCCTTATTGATTAAAGAAAAAACAAATAAGCCGTAGGCTTACGATTGCAAAAAGGGGTTGGGATTTATCCCAACTAAGCACAGCACTTAGCTTTGCGAGGTGCGCGCCGTGCGGATGCGACATTGTCAATTGCGAGCCGTCAACCCAGCCGTAGACATTAGACGAACCCTCAACAGCGGTAAAAGCTCCCCCGATAACATGATAAGGATGCAACGCCCCGGGCGCAGTATGCGTAAGCCTTGCAGGGCCTGCCGTTCGCGGTGTAAAATTCGCCGAAACAGTAGCAGTCGAAGCCACAAAATGATGTCCACCCGTGAAATAAACAATGTCGCCGGCTTTAAAATCGCCGTTATCACCGTCAGAATCGGCGTCAACCGCCGAATTATCAGCCTCAATCTCCTCATTCAACCAAGTCAGCCAATCCCCCTCGCTGTCCTCAATTTCAATCCGCAAATCATCAGACCTGTCCTGCTCATGGTCGGTATAAGTCAGCGATAATCGGTATTTGTTCATGTCGGCACTGATATTAACCCCATCAAGCGTAACATCAATATCAGTCCGCCGCGCCGTGTCAATTTTACTCATCTGTATAACTCCCGATTAAATTTTTTATTTATTTTCAAAAAAGACTTGACAATACGCATTATGCGTGTTATAATATATGTAAGAGGTGATGGAATGAAAGCAAAAGAAGCCGAAAGCAAAATTTTCAAAGACAATTGGCGGTTCAAAAACGCAAAAGGCTCGCACAGGCACTATATTCACCCGACAAAGCCGGGCAAAGTAACAATACCCTTTCATTCCGGCGACCTTGACCCGAGAACAGTTAAATCCATAATGAAGCAAGCAGGGCTCGACTAAACCCTGCATATAATAACGGAGGAATTGTATATGAAACTCATTTATCCTGCCTGCTTTTATCCGCTCGAAAAACAAGACGGTTTTCTTGTCGAGTTCCCCGATTTGCAAGGGTGTGTAACACAAGGCGACAATATGGCGCACGCTATTGAAATGGCAACTGATGCGGCTTCGGGCTGGCTTCTCGATGAATTTGAGGACGGAAATCACGCGCCGCCCCCCACCGATATAAAGCTTGTAACCCCCGATGAACCCGACGGAATTGTCAGCCTTATCGTCCTTGACATGGATAGTTATGCGGAAAAATACGGCGACAAAGCCATAAGAAAAAACCTCACAATCCCTGCATGGTTAGCGACTTTTGCCGATAAAAACAATGTTAACTATTCGCAAATTTTACAAAACGCGCTTATAACCGAGTTACGCATTGAACATCATCAGCAATATCAACGCAGATGATATTATTTATAGCACCCGCCCCCTTAAAAGGGGGTATTTCTTTTCCACGGCGGCAACCCCACCCCCACGCTTGCCGCTATCTCAGGCAGTCGCAAAGCCACACCGGCAGGGAAAATATAGACGTCCTTGTGCCTCAAATTCGCCTCAATCAGCGCGGTTTTGTGCAGCTCACTGCCAAGCATTTTGAAAGCGATTAAGTCCCACATATCGCCGCTGATTGTCGTGTAAAATTTACGCATAAACCGTCCGCCTTTCGTTTAGCCGTTCTTCGCGAAGAGTCTCACTGATTTGCTCCGCCACTTGTCGGCTTAAAATCTTTAGTTTCTCGTCCAAGTCGCCGGGACTATCGCCGTCAATTCGGATAATCGGCGCGAAATCAATATGCACTGATATATTGCCGCCTGTTGTCGTGTTGACACTCGGTGCAGTTAAAATCCGCCTTGTGTCGTTTGCGGTGTAGACACGCTCACCGCCTGCAAAGTCAACAAGCTCAGGGCCACGCTCGCCCACAAGCGCGAACCCACGCGCCGCCGAATCAGTACCGACAGCGTAGGCGTTTTGCGCCATTAAGTCTTTGAAACTTTGGAAATTTGAATAGCCGTTTTCAAAGGGGTTAACTACGGTGTAATGCGAAGCGCGAGGGTCTTTCGCGCCGCTTAATAATTCGGCGGCACGAGGGCTTAACTCGGCATCAATTACAAGCGGTTGAAGATTCGTCTTTCTAAGTACCTTGTTCAAGTCCTCAATTACATCATAAACCTTGCCGTACACAACTCGCTCAAAGCTCTTTTCAAGGTCTTGGTCCTCCACCCATGAATTTAGTGCGGCTCGTGTTGTCGCCCAAACCATTTCCGCATCGCTCATATTTCTAATGAGTGCCGCACCTGCCAAGTCGGCTTGATTTTTTGCCTTTTTTGCAAGGGCAGCGACTTCGGCGTTCAAGGCGTTAAAATCATCAACATAAGACTGATAAATTATATACCGCGCCGCCTCAAATGCGGCTATATAGTCCTCATACTCGCTCTTGTTCATACGACCCGAGGCAAGCATAATGCCCGCTTGCTCTGTCAAAACGCTAATATCTTCATTTAAGTTAATCTGCGCCGTTGTCAACTCGTCTTGATATGATGTCACATATTCGCGCAATCGCTTTATTTCTTCCAACGCCTGCTCGGGATTATCGCCGAAATTAATACTTGCAAAGTTATCTTTTATGCGCGCATATTCTCTCGCGGCTTCGCTTGCGGCGGCCTCCATATCGCGAATGAATTTCATTTCCTCGCTGAAAGTATCCCAGTCAGCCTTAGTCACTTCCTCGCCGCTTGACACCCGCTCTAAGTGGGCATTAACGACCGTCTGTGAAGCGGTCAATTCATTTGTGTACTTGTTTTTGAAGCCGTCAAGCAAGCTTGAAATCTCCGCAATATCCGCACCGAGAGACTCTGCAACGCTTGTCGCCGCATTTTTGAAAGCCGTGAAAACAACGTCATACCTAACAGTAAAGTCATTTTCCAATGCTTCAACAAGACTGTTAAACGGCTCAATCATGGCTTCGGCTTCCGATGGGGTTAATATGCCGTGGGTTCGCAGATTGTAGCCGTAAAAGTCAATATCGCGGCTCGCGTTTTGAATTTCCAAGCGGTTTTCTTCCATTATCTTTCGCGACTCGTTGACCGCACGCGCATTTTCGTAGGTAAAGCGAGTATTCGCAATCAAATTATCGGTGAACTCGCTTAGTTTCATGCCGCCATTATCAAAAAGAAGCGGATAAGCATACTCTTGCTGTAACTCCCGCATCCTCTTTTTGTTAAGCTCAATCGCAATCGCCAAAGCCGCCAATGCCGCAACGCCGACTGCCCCTGCCGGGCCTAAAGTTTTCAAGACGGCGGCGAAAGTCTTCGCTTCCGGTGCCGCACCTTTTGCAAGCACCCTGAACGCAATCATCTCTTTTTTAAGTAGCAAAAAGACTACTTTCGCGCCCTTAACCCCGACAGTTAAAATTGCAATATTACGAGCAATTTCAATAATCTGCCTTGTGAGTTCGGGGTTTTCCTCAATCCAATCGCCCGTGGTTCTTATTACGTCAGCTATAGTCTGCGCTATATTACGCATATCAGGCAAAAACATAGAGCCTACTGTAACCGACAAATATTTCAACTCGCTTTTTGCAAGCGCGATGTCGCCCTTGAAATTATCAATCTGTGTCGCCGCCATGCCTGCCGCTTGCCCTGCGCCGTCATAGGCATAAACCGAGGAATTTAACTCGTCGCGGATTTCTTTTATGCTGTCAACGCCCTCATCAACTATTATATTCCAGCCCTTTTGCGCCACGGTATCAAATATAATTTGCTGATACATGTTGCGATGCTCGTCAGACATATCTGCAAGTGTGTCTTGCACGTCCGCCATAATTTCAAGCATATCGCGGCTTGCACCGCACTCCTCGTAAATCGCGATTTCGAGTTCATTCAGCGCCGCTTGTGCCTTCTCGGTCGGGGTCGAAAGGTTTCGCAAAACGGCATTAAGAGAAGTACCTGCCGAACCGCCTTTAAGCCCTGCCTCCGAAAAAGCAACCATAATCGCATTTACGTCATTAATCTCCATGCCTGCCTGCGCCGCTGAACCTCCTGTGTTGACAAAGGCATAACCAAGTTGAGAAAGCTCCAAGTTCGCCATTGACGTAACTAACGCAAAACTATCGGTGACTAATCTCGTGTCCTCGGCTTCTATGTTGAAAGTCCGCATTTGCGAAACGACAAAGTCGTAGGTTGTCGCCATATCGCTTTGTGTGGCGTTTGCTAAATTAGTACCGTGACGTAATTGCTCCATCATCAAGTTCACGTCACCGCCTGCCTCGGCAAGCATTTTCGCGTTCTGTGTAATTTCAGACAAATCAGTTCCGGTAGTCCTTGAAATATCCCGAATACCGTCCGCCATTTGTTGTAATTCGTCCTGCGTAGCTCCGGTAATTGCCTTGATGTTCGACATTTCGCTTTCAAACTCCGCCGCTGGTTCAATAAAGCCTTTATAGAAAGCCACACCAAGCCCGGCAACCACCGCTGTGGTTTTGATAAAGTCCTTCTGCGCTTCTTTTAACGCCGCCGAAGTCTCACGCTGCCATTTTTCAAGGTTGGCTAATTCTTCTTGTTTCTTTTGCAGTTTCTCATACTCATTGCCGAGCCGCTTGCTTTCCTCGGCTAATTTCTCGGTGTCAACTCCCGCCTTTTTAAGCTTGTCGCCGAGATTAGACAAATTCTGTTCTTCTTTTTCAATTTGCGCGTTGACCTTTTGAATAGCGGCAGTATTATCACCGACCGCCACAGTAAGCTGTTGCTTTTTCTCAATCAAGGACTTCAACGCGGCCTCGCTTTTGGTATATGCCGAAACGTCCTTTTGAATTTTCTGAATACCCTGCAATTCGTTTTGCATGGTACGAAGCGAAGTAGTCGCCGCCCCGAAAGTGCTATTAAACCCCGAACCCACAGCGGCTTTTATGCTTAATAAAAGATCGTATTCCTTGCGGTTTGCCATTTTTCCCCACGCCCTTTCGGAATTGCTTTAGAATACAAAAGGGCGAATAGCCGCCCATTCAGTTTCATTTAATTATGAAAAAGATTGGCGGCTATTAAAACTTTGCTAAAGCAAAGTTTTCTTACGTCGGGGGATTTTAATCCGCCCTTTTGCCATCCTCACTCATCGCCGCATTAATATCCCTAATCCACTCATCGAGCTCGGTCAAAGTAAGCGATAGCCAAAACGTGACCGCCGTATAACTCGCCCGCGACAAGCGGAAGGCTTCTTTTCGCAACCACTCGCAAGGGTTTTTCAGAAGCCCGATGTTAATAAAAAACGTCGCCCTGCATTGGCGATTTTGTTGAACTCGTTAAGGGGTAACGCCCTCAGCGTGTCGCTTCCGACACCGGAAGCCTTGCTTGCCATTCTGTGTAAAAATCCCCTTGAAGTCTCGAGCGAAAGCAGAAACTCGCCGCTATCCTGCATTTCTTTTTCGATGTTCAATAAGTCCTCACCGGTTAGCTTGTTGAACTTAAAATTAATGACAGAATAGCTCTCGCCCTCATACTCGAAAGGCTTGTCAAACTTGTGCGAGTATACACCGGGATTGTCGGTGTTTTCTGCGGCGGTATTTGCGGTAGCTCTCGCGTCGGGAGCAGTCTTTTTAGTATCTTGTTGCATTTTGAACCTCCAATAATTTTTTTATGAATCCTTGCCTAACACTCGCCGAACATCTCTTAAATAATCGGTGTCGTTGATGAAGAAGATGAAATTTAAGATGTCGATTTCAAGGACTTTTTTACCGTCAATGAACGTCGCCCAATAGGTCACAGCGTATTCACCGGACGCGTCCGCAGACGATGCGGGGTTGACTTTTCCGGGGTGCAGTTTTTTAGGTTGTACAACCATAATGTGCTTCACACCCGTGACTTGCGGTTGCCCTGCAACGGTGTCTTTGTCCTGTTGTGCAACTCGCAAATCAATTTGATGATTGCGCTGTTCATAGAGTACAACCGCCTCTTTCGTCAATGTCCGAAAGTTTAGTTTTAAGGTCATCGCCTGCAAATGCCCCATTATCACGCTCTCGTATTCGCCGCCGATGCCTGCGCCCGAAATCTGCGCGGTCATGTTCGACAACTCGGGCAATTCCACGTCTGCCATGCCTAAAAAGTTTATTTTGTCGCTGTACACGGCAAAATTAATAATTGATTCGTTAACTCGCATTTTTTTACACTCCTTCCTATTCCGTCAACGCCGATATGATGTACGAAACATCATACTCTAAATCGTATAGTAAATTAACTTGAGAAACACTAAAATCTCTCGGCACAAAACCGCATAGGCAATAGATTTTGCGCCGATTTCTTTTGTGTTTCTTTCAAGTTAATTTACTATACATGATTTCCTGTGCCGGGCTTGGCGGTGTGAGGAATATTTTGAACTTGACCCTGCCGCTCATAAGGCTTGTTACAGGGTTGTCTTCTTCCCGAAACTCTATCCGTCCGCCTAAAATCAACTCGTCCGCTGTTAAGCCGTTCAGCCAGATATTAAGGCTGTTCACGATGTTGTCAATGAAGCGGCGGCTTATGTTCTTGTCAACCCGGTTCCACGACGACAATATCGCAACTTTCGAGACCCAGCCGAACATGCGCGAAACATTAAGGAAATAGTCTTTAACGTCGGTGTTAGCAGGGTAACAAGCGGTATAATTCCCCCACAGCACAAAACCGCCGATAAAGTTAAGGGCTGTCGTTATGCCGTTTGAGTTGAGGAAATTGGCTTGTGTGAGGTCGAGGAATATCTCTCTGCCGTCCTGCAAAACCGTGCTGTCAATCTGCAAAGACTTATTTGACGGGCTCTCGGCAGGGCAGTCGTAAGTCGCCGAGTCGGTTCGCGCCATAACCCCTGCCATTTGCGTAGATAAGTGGAATAGCCTGTCGCCTAACCTGCACATGGGGAAGCAGAGGACTTGGGTTTTTGAAAAAATATTATTTTTCCGCTTGAACTCAGGCACATCGGTATAGTGGGTAACTATGCTTGTGTCAACGTCAATCAAG
Source organism: Oscillospiraceae bacterium (assembly GCA_009777155.1). GTDB lineage: Bacteria > Bacillota > Clostridia > Oscillospirales > Ruminococcaceae > Ruminiclostridium_E. The sequence continues at coordinate 88,300 of WRMK01000001.1, read as the reverse complement.
GCCTTCGCCTCAAAGATGTCGTTAATCGAAGCCGCCTTCGCACCCATAATCGCCGCCACTTCCGAGTCATGCGACCATGCGGGGCAGATAATTATGTCGGGGATAATGCCGTATTTCGGGAAGACCATTTCGATAAGCTCAATACCGCTTGTCATTTTTGTCGCAATATTAAACCCACCGATAATATCAGCTTTTGTAACTTGTGAGGGGTCAACCTCGTCAAAACTGACCGAAATTTCTGTTACACTCGCGGGAATCGCGCCGCTGTCTAAAAGTTCAACAACGAGATTAAAGCCGTCATAGAAGCTGTCAAAGTCCTCGCCTGCCTTGTAGTTTTCAATTGCAACAGTGTCCTTTAAAGCTTCAAAAGGCAGTTTCACTCGCCTGTTGTTTACAGCAAAGGAAGCCGCCGCCGTTGTTTTTCTATGCACTGCCGGGTCAAGCACATTGACAAAAATCACAGGCGAGGTTGTGTACAATCGGTATTGGCTGTACATAACTTCGCAAAGGGTGTAATTTTTCCAGTTTTCACCGTACCCGAGCGTGTTTGCGGCTTCGTTGTAATTCCCGCCGTAGATAGGCTCGTTTACGTTTTTGCCGCGTGAATTGCCCACATCGACAACATGCACAGGAGCAGTACCTACAGCAAATGTAACGCCGCTACTGGTTCTTACGGGCGTCGAAATTGAAGTCTCGGTCTGCCGCGTGCTTACGCCATGATAAAATGCCATATTTTATTCCTCCGTTCCTTTCCTTATTGCGGTAATTACGTCCGCATACCATGTCGAAACAATGTTGTCGCCGCTTGCCGCTTTACTGCGATACTCAGCGCACTTTGAAACAGGTACTATCAATTTTGCCGCCGTAGGATAGGTTGTAAGCGGTTCTTTGTAATACTCCTTGATTTCGGCAAGTGTGCCTTTTAAGACGGTATTGCTTTTCAGCATACTGTTCGGCAGGCTCGGGCCTACATAGACGAAAGTCGTTTCCGGGGGTGTTTTCTTAACGTCTGTTGCCGGGGGATTTTTTTCCGGTTCGTTTAACGGGGGCTTTTTTGCGTTTTTTTCGGGCATTATATATTCCCTCCTTGTATTTTTAGTTAAAAATTATCAAGCGGAACTTCCCGCTTTATTTCCGGCATTTCAAAGACGAGCATAAGCTCCCCTAAGAAATACGGGTGGGTATCTTCGGGGTATACAATAGCAATTTTACTTATTAATTATTCGATAGACAAGCGTAAAAGCTATAACCTATGCGGTTTTGCGCTTGGATTGCGTAGTAAATTAAAAGTAAAATTGCTATAGTACTCAAGCGGCTTGCGAAGCAAAAATTGATTTCCCACAACCCCTGCTTTTAATAAAGCCGTGCGTATTCGCACAAGCACATTAAGCAAATCCCCTGCGCCCTCGCTGCCGTCCTCGGAATAGGTCGCGACAATAATGCGTATATGGCACTCACTGTCGGGCGGCTCGCCGGGCTTTTGTTGGTCTTTTCCGGTTAGAAATTGCAAAAGTATATACGGGATTTCGTTTGTCTCCGCTTCTTTGGTGGGCAGGCGCATTTTGTAGACTTTCGGGGGACGGTGAGTAACGTCCTCGCCCTTACGCTTTTCATATTCGGGCGTGGTCTTGTTTTTCACAAGTCTCACAGGCAAAATTATATCCTTTGTGTTTTCTTCTATGAAACTTTTCAGCCCATCAAGTAAGACATTTACCGTCATCGTCTACCTCCATAACCATTCAAAATGCGGGTTATTTCCTGCTCGACCCTTTTGTCGATTGTATCTTGTGCGGCGGCTTCAACCGCAGGCCACACGTCGTCATTTTCAACCATGTGTGCAATTGACGAACCCATGATTTCTTTTATGGGGAAGCGTTCTTTTCCCTTGCGCTCAAAAATCCCAACATGTCCGTTGCTCATGCGGGCGACAAAAGCATCTTTGAAAGTGGTCGGCGGATTGCGTGTTAATTGCCTTGCTTGAACCTTTTGCCGCCTTGTCAACCCCTCAAGCCCGGGGTTGAATTTAATCAGCGGTATCAAGTTCCCTGCATAGCTGAGCGAGCCTTCCACATCTGACCTACCTGCATTTTTCACGCTTATGTTGCGGTTATTTTTGAGGTCTGCTTGCCTGATTGAATATGTCTGCCGAATCCCTTTGTCGGACTCGGAGCGGGCTGTTGTAAGCGCGCGGTTTATGACGTTCGCCAATGCCGTCTCCGGCATGTTCTTTAAGCCGTCAAGTATAAGACTTACTCGGTCGATTTGCCTTTCGGTAATTTCAATCATTAGACCTCCTTGGAAACTTACTCGTCAAGCACCTCTAATTCGAGTATTATTTCGCCCTCGTCAAATGCGGCTTTTGCGATAGTGTAGGCGGTAGAGTCGATAACGATTACACTCGCCTTTCGCGGCACAATCCCCAAATCGTAAAACGATATATAGACTGTTAACGCCGCAATAAACATGCCCTCACCGTTGTCTTTGGCAAGCCGCCTTCGGTCTCGCGCTTCCTCGCTGTCGATTATAACGGGAATTTCATAGCTCTCCCCGTTATATTCGACTTTCATAACTCGTGCGTGTTCTTTTGCGTTATGAAAAACCGCTTTAATATCGCGCTTTACAAGTTCTTGAAAATCCATTAAACCACTTCCTCAGCGATAAACCAGCTGTCAACTTCATGCGGAACAGGAAGCGGTCGGCTGTTAAGCGCGAGAAAACGGCGGTCGGGGTTGTGCTTAACCCACACTTTAGGTACAAGTGAACCTTCAACTGTGACAAAGTTTTCGTTCGGGCCGCCATTGCCGCTCAACATTGTAATCGCGCCGTAATACATGGAGTATTCTGCACTCGTCGAGAGAAGCGCGACCGTGCCTTTGGGTACGAGCGACTTCTGCTCGGGTTTTGCAGGGTCGCTCCAGTTGTCGAGATACCACTCGTTGTAGGTGTAAATGTCAAGCCCCAACTCCTGTATTGTGCCGATATAAGTCGCGCCGTTCGGCAATTGGCGAGGTTTCAACACGGCAAGGTCATAAGACTTTGTGTCGAGAACTTTCATAACCTTTTCGTTGGTCTTGAAAGCTTCAACAACATCGCTTGCCATAATGCAGACATCGCAGTTTATAAAACCGTTCTTTTGTACCTGTTCGCGCCATCTTTTAAGGTCTTCAAGCGGGTTTGAACCTTTCGTACTCCACTTGGTTTTAACAACTTCCTTGTTTGTGAAGTTGAAATCTATGTCATATCCAAGACCTTTACCGATGATGGGGATTTTGCCTGTGTATATCGCCTGCACACAAGCCCATTCTTCGCGGCGGTATATCATTTCGCGCAGTTCAGTAAGGTCATCTGCCATCTTCTCGACTGCTCGTTCTGCCGGGGTTTTGCCGCTGTAGAGGTTTTCACCGGGCAGACGTGCCACCAAATCGCCCGCCGTTGTAATCTTATTCGGTGCAATAAGCGGCGGTTTGTAGCTTTTTGTTTGATAGCCTGAGTTTGCTATGGTTTCGCCGCCCATTTTAGGGTGTACAAACGGCGCAAGCGCACGGTTGCCTTTTTTGAAGTCAACGTCAACCTGCTCGGTTGTAAAGGTTTTTTCCCGCTTGAAAAACGTGGACTTGAAAAACGTATGCACAGGCGGCAAACGTCTTATTAACTTGTCCATTGTGCGGGGTTCGTAAATGCTGATATTATTAGGCATTAGTCCTTACCTCCTTCAAAAATATGCTCAATTTTCTTAATGCGTCCTTTAACGCTTCGGCGGTTACGCCGCTCGGCAAAACAATTGCTCCGGTGAAAAACTCGCCTGTGAGGTAATAGACGACCTCGTCGCCATTAGGTTCACTTGCCGCTATACCGATAAGATTGCCGAGGTTGCTTGCCGTGGCTTCCTCAATGCCGTTTGCTGTTTTTACAACGGGCGCGTGGGCGCGTATAACCGCATCTTTCTTGATTTTGCCATAATCGGTTTTAATGGGGAAGTCCCCTGCGAAAAAGTTTTCCGGTTCGTAAACTGCCGCGGTTGTAATCGGATTACCTGCTGTAGTAAAGTTCATGATGTTTCTCCTTCCTTTCTTATTTAGTTTCCGGCAAAACTTTGTCTATCGCCGCACTAAAAGGGTCACTCTCGTCACTTAAACCCTCATACGCGCCCGATTCAACAGAGCCTATGCCGCTGTCCGCTACGTCCTCGCTTACTTTGGCGAGATAGCTCGTGCCTTGTTTCTTTTGCTCGGCAATAATTTGCAGAGCCACTTCGGAAGCCGCTACAGGGCTTTCAAACTTTGCCTTGTTGATTACTTCCTCGAATCCTGCAAGCGCGACATTCTCAATGTCCTGTATGCGCTTGCGTTCGGCGGCGGTGGCTTCTGCCGCAATTTGCGCCGTCAGTTCGGGGTGTGCCGCTCTTAATTCCTCTACGGTTTTAATTTCCATGCTGTTTTCAACTCCTTTTTGATTTTCTTGGTTTTCTTGACTTTCTTGGCTTATTGGATTTTGATTGCCGCTTCCCGGCGGACTTGCTTCATTAAAAATGCCGCCGTTTAGGTTTACACGGCGGCTATTTAATAACGATTTCGGAATGTTGCGGTACATAGACATAGAAGCGTTGAATATGCTCATGTTTTCGGGAGCTTTGCTTGAATTTGAAAGCGCGTTTTGGCTGTCACTTTCATCAGGTTCTTCAAACAGCAATTCGTCACAAAAGCCGTTTTCTACGGCTTCCTCGCCTGTGTACCATGTTTCGGCGGTCATTAAAGCGGATAGCTCCTCATCTGTTTTGCATGTTTTGTCAACGTAAGCCGCGATTAAGCCTTTCTTGATTTTGTTTAGCATAACCGCGTTCTTGGAAAAATCGGCTTCGGAGCAATAGCCGTATACAAAAACAGACGGGTCGTGTATCATCAGATAGCCGCTTGCCGCTATAGATGTCTTTTCACAGGCGGCAGAAATACCCACGGCCGCACTCCCGCAAAAGCCGTCGATTTTACATGTAACGGTTTTTCCTTTCGCACGTTTTTCTCGGATTGCCGTCCTGATTGCTTCCGCCGCAAAGACCGAACCGCCGCCGCTGTTAATCCGTACGCATATTTCCGGCGTGACGACTTTGTTTATATCCTCGTTAAACTGTGTCGGCGTGATTTCTGTGCCTTTTTTGCCGGTCCAAAAATCGGTGCTTTGCTTGTTGGCGATATTGTCGTATATATAAATTTCTGTAAGTTGGCTGTTTACTTGACTTATATTCCAAACCATATCGCACGGAATGTACATGTTATTCTCGTCCAATGTCTCTCACCTCCTTCATAAGATTTTCTTCGCGCTTGCGTTGCGGTATATTTTTATAGAAGTCGCTCCCTGCCAACTCCTGCGCTTCTTTATCGCGGGTAGAAAAGCCGTTTTGCACTCGCATTTCTGCCGCTTTGACATCGTTCACGGGGTTTAGGCTACCCTGTGCCGGGCCGTTCCACTCAGAGCCGCTGTAAGCCTTGCGGATTGCAGGGTCGGTGAAAAAGCCCGGCGCAGGTACCCGCCCTTTCGCTACGGCTTCAGCAAGCCACTGTTCAAAAACCGGCTTACAAAAATCATTTGAAAGCCAGTTGCGGTACATCTTTATAGTCTTCCAAAACTCCAACAATGCCGCCCTGCTTGCCGAATAGGACTTTGTAAATTCTTTTATAAGAATTTCGTGCGGGATTTCAAGCGCGCAGCCGATGTGCCGGGTTACAGCTGTGACAAAGCCGTCAAAATTAGAATTAGGTCTGCCGGGGCTTACGTCTTTGGCTTTTTCGCCGGGTGCTAAATCAATGATAGAGCCGTTGCCGATTTCGATTGAATTTATATCCATAGAGTCTACTTGCTCATTCTCGGGTATAACCTCGCCTAATGCAGGTGCATCGCCGCCCTCTTCGCTTTTCTCGATGAACACAGCAAACATTCCGCTGACAACCGCCGCGACAAGCTCCGCCTCGGTGTATCGCCCCAATTGCTTAACAGCCTCAATGACCGGCGCGAGAAAAGGCACACCGCGCCGCTGTCCGATTCGCTCACGATTCATAATGTGCAGGACGTTTCGCCGTCCTGTTTTTTCTCCGAACGCCTTGACCCGTTGCCACTTGTCTTGACTTGTATTGTCGCTTGAAAGCGGGTGATTGTTTTGTATGTAATACGCAAGCACCTCACCTGCCGCATTTGTTTCAACGCCGCTATGAATACGCGGCTCATTTGACTTGTCAATCGGCGTACTCAAACGGTCGGCTTCAATCAGCTGTATACGCAAATCATAAGGCGAGTTAATCCGCTTTGTGGTTGGCAAAAGCACAATTACATCGCCCGACATCAGCCAATTCAAAAAACATAGTTGTTGAAGCTCAAAGAAATTGTCAAGCCGTTCAAGGTCGCAGTTTTCGCTCTCAGCCCACAGCGCGAACTCGCGTTCTATCTCGGTTTCTAACGATTGCGCCTGCTCCTCTGATAGTTTCAAATACTCATTGTCAACTTGGCTTTTGAGGATTAACCCCGACCCGACAACATTTGTTCGCATTGTTTTGATGGCGGCGGTGGCAATTGGCACGCCCATAAACAAATCCCGCGACCGCTCCCTTAGTGTTTGCAGGTTGTCGTTAATGTCCTCTTTTGCACTTCCGCCGTGCGAATACCAGCCTATAAGGGATTTTTTACTGTGCGATGCGCCGTAATTGCTGTAGCCACTGTTGATTATTTCTGTTTTGACACGACTAACAGCACGTTTTAAAGCCGCCGTCGGCGATATGGCGGCGATGGTTTTTTCAATAAAATTCATGCCTTGTCTCCTTATTTGCCAATTCTTTAGTTATCTCGCAAAACGCCGCGGTAAACGCGGTTGCGCCCTCTGCCTTTTAGCTGATTCACTACGCCTTGCCAATATTTAATCTGATTGCGGACTTCTTTTAAGTCCGCTTTTGTCAGCCACCGCGTACCGATTCTGTAGCTTTGGTGGGTAGTCAATTCAAGCTCGGCTTCAAGCCATGCGGCAAGGTGTTTTTCTGCGGTCTGTAAATCTATTCCCGCCATCTAATCTACCCCCTTTGAAATAGTCCGCCGCCCTTTCTTTTTTGCAAGCGGTGCGGTTTCTTTTTTGTCGGATTTTTTGAGTATTAAAATACCGCCCGCAATTTCGAGGGCGGCTTGTGCATAGTTGCGGCAGTCGAGCGGTTCGTTTCTGTAGCCGCTCGTTTTCTTTTTCCAAACATAGCTTGCAATGCCTTTTTTGTATGTCAGCACCATTTTTTCTGAGGTTAAACCCTTGAAGTAATCCTCATCATACCCGCAGTCGGAGTTTTCGGGGAAATGGCAATAGCCCGCCCCTGCATTTTCAACAGCCAGCCTTTGATAGAGCTGATGTTTTCCTATGTCAACACCGAGTTTAATTAAATGCGTTTTAGCCCTGTTTGAAGTTGAAGCGTTGCCAATGTAAGGAATACTGAAACCGCCGAAGCCCTTAATCGCAAATGTATTTAGGGAAAATCTTTTCTTGCAAAATTTGTAGACCTCGTTTGTGAAATGCCCGCCGCTGTCGATACAGGCGCAGACTATACGGAGTTTCGCGCCGTCCTCACGAGCGAAAGTCTTGTCTAACAACTTGCTAAGTCTATTCCATACGTCTTCTTTTTTTAAGTCGCCATAAAAAACCTGGTATTTAATCCCCCAACTTTCAAAGTCTTCACCCCAGCCGACAACCTCAACTTCAAGCCTGTCGTCCTGTGTGTCAACTCCGGCGGTAAGGCAAATAACACCGGCAGGCACTTCCGCATTATATTTTTCTCGCCGCTTATAAATGCTGTCGGGTTCGATTTCCTCGCCTTCCTCCTCCCACGTCTGCCCCATTTCTATATTAGTCCATGCTTTGAGGAGCGCGATGTTGCCTTTTTTCTTTTCCTCGTTCGCAACAAGAAACTTTTCTACAATTTCTCGCCACTCAACAAAGAGGGAAGCAAGGCTGTTTAAGAAGAAGCCGCGAGTTTTTCTGCCGGGGAAGCGCGGTATAAACTTGCCGCTTGTATACTTTTCTTTCCAGTCAACCTCGCCGCTTAACACACCGCATTTTTCACATAAATATTCTATTTCGTTCAAATTTTCTTTTTTGAAAATCACGTTCGCCCATAATAATTCTTGATACTCGCCGCAAGCAGGGCACGGCACATGCCATACTTCCTGCGTGCTTTTCTCAAATTCAAGTTCGATTCGCGATGTGCCTTTAATGGTCGGCGTGGAAATCAGAACAATCTTTTTATTCCAAAAGGTGGTAAGGCGTTTGTCTGCAAGCAAGAGCGGGTCGCCGTCGTTGCCTGCCGAAGCAGGGTAGCCGTCAATTTCATCTGCAAGCAAAATCCGAATAGGGCGGCTTCTAAGCCCCGATGGTGAATTTGCGCCGACAATAGTAATATGCCCGCCCGGGAACTCTTTGTGTAGGATTGTGTTTGTGCCGGTGCGTAATTTATCGTCTACTTTATCTCGCAAAACAGGCGTGTCGCGCAACATAGGTGTCAATCGGTCTTTGCTGAACGACTCGCCCAAAGGTTTAATGTTCGGTTGCATTACCAAAATCGGGGAAGGGTCGTAGTGCATGAAATACCCTATCGGGTTTAGAATAAAGCCGTCTGTTTTCCCTATTTGCGCCGCCGACATTACAACGACTTTTTGAACGCTTATATCCGAAATTGCGTTCATGATTTCTCTTTGATACGGGGCTTTGCTCGTCTTCCATCGCCCCGGCTCTGCCGATGTCTTTTTTGACAAAATGCGGTATTCATCTGCCCAATCTGCAAGCGACATATCGGGCGGCGGCTTCAAAACGTCGAATACCCGCTTAAATAAACTATAGGTTTCCGCTTTCATTTTCATTTTCCTCACTCTCCCCCTCGTTTTTGAAAGTATTTTCAAAACTTGCAAGCTCATACAAGGCTTCATCAATGGACTCTTTTAATATCCTGTGGATTGCCGCTTTGTCCGTCTTTTTTGACAATATCGGCGACAATTTCGAGGGGATTGCCATTAAGCGGTTCTTGAAATTAATAAACATACCCGTCATTACCGTTTCAATCTCAGCTGATGTATGAAGCGTTTTCTCTTTTACGCCTAAGTCATATTCGATGTCGCGCCGTTTCGCCTGTACCAACAAAGCGCGTTCGGTGTTGTAGTCAATGTTCTCGCCGCTGTCCGGGTTGCGATTTCGCAGGTAGTTAATATAATTATGCACAGTCGGGATTAAATCATAAAGCCCTTTTGCACCTTTATGCTCGTGAATTACCCCCGAACTTTTTAACTGCCTTACCCGCCTTTCCGACAAATCGAGGACCCTTGCAACCGCCTTTGTATAATATAATTTCAAAGTTTTCAAACAGCCGCACCCCTTTTGCGCCAATTCGCCGCACCCACAAAAAAATTAATGTAAATCACGGAAGCGGTTAAATTTTTTTCGTATCTGAACAGCCCCCGGGGTCGCCGAACCCGCAAGAGGAGAAAAGCGGCCGAAAGTACCTTTAGGCCTTCGTCGCTTTTGCCGGGTTTTGTTCACTGTCTACATCGAGTTCTACGTTAAACTCGCCGATTGCTTTTTGTTTTGCCAAGTCGAATTTATCTGCTTCAAGCTGATGTTTGCGTTCTTCAAACTCATCTGTTTTTAGGATAGTGAGTAGCTTGATAATTTTAGTGTTGGTGTTATTCAAAACATTTTCGAGTACCACGAGCCTTTGAAACGCACTCCCCCTAATAGTCGATGTGGTTTCGCCTTTGGCTGAATTTGAAACGATTTCTTTATCGGTGTAAAGCAAGCCCGAATCATCGTCGGCTTTTAATTTTTCAATGCGATTCATGAGGTCGTGCCGCTTGACATAAAGAAATTCTAACTTCTCATTCATTTTTTCGCGTACGCTCAAATTTCCGAGAAGTTTTATATATTCTTTGTCCTTTTCCGAAAGCGCGGAGAAATCAACAGAGCTGTACGCACCGTGGGTCTCGGCGTTTTTGTTTTGCTTTGGCGCGCCATGCCCGGCGGCGTTTCTGTTCTTTTTCGGTGCGCCGTGGCCTGTTGCGTTCTTGTTTTTCTTAGGCGCACCTTGCCCTTTGGCGTTTTTGTTGCCTTTTTGACCGCCGCGTTTTTTCTGAACGGTATCCACGTCATCACCTCTATTCGTTTGTTTGTTTGTTTTTATATTTTTACAATTCCACTTTTCTCGGAAACGATAAAAAACGAACCTCAAGCCTCGCCCAATGTTCGTTTAAATGACAATTTCACGGGGAAAATCCCACTTGACAGATTTTCATGTTTCTATTATAACACAAAAATCGGGCAATGGCGGGCAATCTTTTGAAAATAGTATATATATGGGCAAAGACGTGAAATTTCTACCCGTTGAATTTGAAGTCGGCGATAGTTTTATTTGATTTGAACTTGTCCTCAAGCACTTCCACAGCGCGGTCGCGTATGTTTTTGCACTGCCGAATACAAAAATGAACTTCCGCCGAAATACGCATCCAACTGAATTTTTTTATGTAAAACCCATAAATAATTATTTTCTCGACCGGCGAGAGATTGTCGATTTCGTTGTAAACCGCATCTTTGAAAGCGCGTATTTCCTCGTTTTTCTGTGTCAAGCGTTCGATTTTGTCATGGGTTGCGATATATATTTTCTCGGTCGGGTTTGAATTGTTGTGCTTGTTTTTTGACATAGCAACAAACGAAACGCTCCCGCCTGCGTTTTGAAGCAACTCGTGACATTCGGCAACGCGCATGTTGTTGTAAAGTATTTCTTTGTCGATGTCGCGGCAGAATTTTAGTATCTCGGTTACGCTTTTCATTTTTACACCACCCCCTACAAATTTTTCCGATACATCTGCGCCCCTACTCCCGAACCCTGCGCATTTTCAGGTAGACCGCCCAGCCTCGCAGGTCGGAGTAGACGGACTTAAAGCCGTAATCCCCCTTGACCACGGTGTAGCCGGGGTAACGCTTTTCCCAGTAGGCGACATCGAGCGGGGCTTTTGCGATTTTTTCTACTTCCTTTCGGCTGAAGCGGCGGTTGTTGGTGACACTGACGGGCTTTTCGAGGTTCGCCGAGAATGACAGCCTCAGCTGTTCGCCGTCGGAGTCGATAATATCCGGGAGCGGCTGTTCAAGCCCGTGAGACGGTCGCCATCTTTTTTTGCCGCCCGCCTGCTTTGACAAATATGTGCACAATGCCGCAAGCCCGTATTCATCGTCAAGAGTTTGGATTATATCGGCATTGACCCTGCCGATTTTGTCGCCTTGTTTCTGCCCCTTTTTGCGCCTTTTGCGCCATGTGTCGATAATCACGGCAGTGTCAAGGTTGCAACTCATGATGATGTGATGATGCACCCGCGCAGGTGTAACGCCGTCGCTTTTGAAGACACAGGCAGGGATTGAAATATATTTCAGCGGGGCTTTTCCGTCTTTTGCCAATCTGTAATTAAGCCTGCGTATGTAATTCTCTAAGTCGCGCATTGCTCCCTCGACTGTTGCGGGAATGTTTTCATCAGCGTAAGACAAAGTCACATGAAAATCGCCGTTTTTGAAATTTGTGTTGACGACTTGTGTGAATTTGCGGCGTGAGGCTTCCTCGTTCAGGTCGATTTGCCGAGGTGTGGAAAGGATTTCTTTTTTGCCGCGCAGACCGCCTTGCGCGATTTCCCGCTCTGTGCCAGTGTAGTTGTAGAGGTCGATTTCCAAGTACTCCTCGCCGCAATAAATTTGCTTTTCACGCACAAAAGTCATCTTTCACCAAGCCCTTTCCAACATTGCAAAATCATTTTCGTTTTCCGAAACTTCCTCAAAAAACGCCGTGTAAAGCATAGTTCGCAGATACGCTCGCTTGTTCTTAATTTTTTTGGTAACTTTCCGATAATTGCAGATTACCGATGTTATGTGTTCACATGCGAGCTGTGAATAAATTTCCTGCACAAGCGAAACGCTCATGTCCTCGCCGGCAATTCTGATTTCGCCGCCGGGGTTCAACAACATGACTTCGGTGATTATTTTACAAAGCTCCACCGCCCATGTTTTGTCATGCTCATCTATGCACTCAAATTCGATGCCCTCTTTGACAATTTCTAACATTTCACAGAATGACGGACGGACAGACTGAGTTTTCAAAACAAAATTATTTATTCTCATTTTTTCATACTCCGTTGTTTTTGTGAACATTTGCATTTCGCCGAAATGTTAAGCTCCATTACAAGCCCGAAAAAGGCCGTTTCGCCCTTGAAAATTTTGCGGGTATACTATTATATATATAGGGGGCTGTTAACTCATGGCCCTCGCCGCCGATTTGACCTCGATATTTCTGATAATATTCGCGGTGATAATTGTGATTTCCTCGGGTGTCGGTTTGGGCTTTGCAATCACCCTCGGGGTGTAAGCAACAGGTTCTCGAGGCGGGATAAACCCGAAATCGCAGTCGCAAGTCTCGCCGGGGTCAAGGTTGCTTTTGCAGGGGGGGCAGGTTTTATATAACATGTTGCATCTCCTTTCGCAAGTCCTCTTTAATATAATAGTTGCGCCCATGCGCCAAGCAAAGCCGCTCGCACCCATGCCCGAAGTCGTGCCAGTTTATGCTGTCGTGGATTGCTTCTAATTCGGGGGTTGAGTTGTTTCTGTCTAAGTTCAGTTTGCCGATTCGGAAAAGGTCGATATTTCTGTTGCTCTCTAAAACTAATTTAACATTCGCCGGAACCATCACAGGTTCAAGCGATACCCACGTTTTTATACCTTTTAAGTGTGCTTTTTCAATTGTGTCAAGACGGTAATAAAACCCCGCAGAATAAGGCTCGAATTTTTTATTATCTTCTGCTGTAAATAAACCCGTAAAAGTAACACCAAACCAGTCATTTTTGTCAAGTAAATCAAAATCACGTTCCGCACGGCGGCCGCCTTTAGTAAGTATCTGCACGTGATTTCCGCTTTGCTTTATAATTTTGATAATCTCGCGGGTCGGCGTGGTGTCAATTTCTGAAGGGTAAGGGTCGCAGTTGAAACACAGATGAATTAACTTGCCTGTCATCTGCTCGCGCTCGATTTGCCGCTTGACCGATTCGACAATATCCTTTTTCGGGACGGGATTATCGAAATTACAGACACTGCCTTTCGGTGTGAAGCGTTTCGCCATTCCGCGCGCAAAACAGTAGGTACAGCCGTGGTTACAGCCTTTGTAAATGTTCAAAGCCAGCTCGCAATATTCGTTGGCGCAACCTTTGGGGGTGTAGATTGGTTTATGTATCATCTCGTTTTACCTCCTCACAAGCCGCTCGCCACCGGTTCAACCAATCCTTCACAACCTTGCGAATTAAAACAAAAATCACAGGCAACAGCAGTATAATATACTCGCCACCGATGGCTTCATAACCGCGAAATTCGTAAGCGTGTTTTTTTGCACACAGGAAAAGTATTACGGTTATTGCGATTATTGCGAGCCATTTTATTATGTTGAGTTTGTTTATTTTCATGTCTGCTCACCTCCACATTTCTCCGCCCAATTCGCCCTCACCAAAGCCGTGGCAAACGCAGGCGGCACGGAATTTCCGCACTTTGCGACCTGCTTACTTTTCGGGAATTTATTCCCGTTGCAATCGTACTCGATTATGTAATCATCGGGAAAACCCTGCGCCCGGTAAAGTTCTCGCGGCTCCAACATTCTCATGCAGATGTCGGTTATTTTGTACTTTTCGCCGTAGATTTCGATGTCTGAAACAAGTCCGTGTTTTTCGAGGAAAATCTCGACAAGTTGATTGTGGTCTTTTTTGGTTACGGTGTCAAGCGGCGAATTCAAATCACTCCCGCGCGCCCCGCCATTGTCACCGTATCTTTTGTCCATATATGCGGCGATAACTGCGTGTTTATTCGCGCTGACAATCGTCCCGAGCGGCTTGTCAATTCCGGGTACTCGCGGAGCTTGTCCTTGCCGTTCGCCGTAGCCGGTCTGAATCAAAGTCGCGCCGACAACCGCATTATGGTCTGTGGCTGTGATTGTGTCAAGTGGGGTTTTCAGCGCGCTCCCCGCGCCGGTATAACCGCCGCCGTAATGCTTGCACATGAACGATGCAACTACCCCGATACTTTGTTTTGATGTCAATGTCGGTAAAGGCTTGTCAATCCTTTGTCCGCGAAAGTTATCTTTGCTGTGATTTAGATGAATAATGTGAGGTTCTACCACATAATGACTTCGCACAGTCGTCATTGAACTAAGGGGTTTGCAAATATCCTCGGGCGAATTATCGAATTTGAAATTAAGTATAAACGGCTCGGGATTTTCCGCAATAAATTTTTTAATACCTCGTGCGATTCGGGCAAGCGTGGCTTCGGCGAGCGGCTTCTCACGCTCGAATATCGACTTCGGTGCGTGGCTCCAGTCAATACACTCGGCGGCGGTGCGCCACGGCAATAATTCCCCCGATTTCACAGCTTCGCTTTTCGGGTCGCCGTGGGTCGGTTTTGGAAACACAATCGGCTTTCCGCCGCGGCGAAAAATTATAAACAATCGTTTTCGCGAGGTCGGCGCGCCGTAATCGCTGGCGGTTAAAACTTTCCACTCGACCTCGTAACCGAGCGATTTCATCGCTTTAATAAACTTGCGGAAAGTTTCGCCCTTCCTGCGTTTGTCGGGTTTCAAGTACTGCTGATTTAGCGGCACATATTCACCGCGTTCTGCTTCGGTGCCGTCAATTTTTATCACTCTACCGCACTCACCACGTTTCGCAACAAGCGGACACCACGTCATAAATTCCTTGACGTTTTCCATTGAAATAATGCGCGGCTTGACCGTCCCTGCCCACTTTACAACAACCCACGCAAGCCCGCGGATTGTCTTTTTCACAGGCTTGCCGCCTTTGGCAACGGAAAAGTGTGTGCAATCGGGCGAGAAATGCGCCCAGCCTACAGGCCGCCCGGCGCAGGCTTCGCGCGGGTCAACCTCGAAAATATTTTCGTTGTAATGCCGGGTCTCGGGGTGGTTCGCCTTGTGCATGGCGATTGCGTCGGCATCGTGATTTATCCCGATTGTGACCGGCTCGCCTATGGCAATTTCAAAGCCGGTAGACCAGCCGCCGCCCCCGCAAAAACCGTCTATTGTGATTTCTTTGTTAGTCAAATTTCAACCCTCGATTTCTGCAATATTCTCGCCAACTTTCCCTTTTATAAAGCCCCTTAAAAACATATTTTTGACAATATTCAAGCTGACTTGCGTTAGGTGTAATGCCTTTTGCCGCGTTGCGTTCTGCCTGTAATTGCGTTCGGCGGCAAGTAGGGATTTTCGGGTGTGAAATCGAAAACTTTTGAGGAATAAACAAGGTCATATTCGTCATTTTCACAAGCGTTCCGCCATGTAACCGTGTCGCCCTGTGCCTTATGATATGCGGAAATTTTCATAAGCGCGAAGTTCGGAAAAATCTTACCGGGCATGTGGTCGCGCTCGGCATCGTGTAGGGCGATTAGCATTTTTCTGCCGTTAAATTTTCTAAAAATTTATCTACCCCTTTAATCCGCTCGGCAGACATAGCGATTAGTTCTTGCAACCCTGTACGAAGTTTCTCGTTATCGTGTTCTAACCGCGCATTTTTATCAAGTAAAAACCGAATTACACCAAGCAAATTAACTATTTTTATCCCCATATGCATGGGCATTTCTACAGTCATTTTAATTGCTGTAATCTTGTCATTGTCGGCGATATCTTCCCTATTAATTTGCATAAAAATAGCGTTTGCTTTATCAATATTCATTTTTTATTTCCCCCTTAATTTTCAACGGACAAAACTCAGCACGTTCTTCCTTGCTATGACTTATGGGCTTGCAAACTCCATTTTCTTTTAAAATGCACTCCCTGCAATTTCGGGGAAGTTTTAATTCAAGTATTGCTTTCATTTGCTTTCCCTTTCAAGCGTTTTCCCGCCGAAGCGGCGGCGCGGAATATTATAATTTTGGAGGGTTTTCCGCGCCGTTGTCACATGTCAGGCGACTTGCAGAGGCGGGACTTGAACCCGCATGGAACGCTAATGTATAAACGTCCGAGCACCATTACTCCACTCTGCCATCTCTCACCGAACATTGTAAAAAATGCTCGGTGGTGGGTTTAACCTTCTCCCGAGTTTAGCCCACAAAAACCCCGGGATAAAGCCTATCGTAAGCCATAGACCGCCGTCTTTTTTACATGCTTTTTTCCGCATGTATATAAACACTTCTGTGTTTATACCGATTCAAACAACCCATGAACACCGCTCTGCAAAGCCTTTTCCTCGTCCGACATTTCATAGCCGAGAGCCGTGAGAAAACTATAAACAAAGTCAAGTGTTTCGTTAAATTTATGCTCCGGGGGTTTATGCAGAAGTTCATAAAAGTAATTCAAGTTATTATCAAGCGAGAAAAAAATTGATACCAAAAGCAACTTCTCATAAGATACCTTGTAACTTTTTTCGATTATTTCAAAAGCAGTGTCATTATCGACATCAACATCAAATTCAATTCCAAAAATGCCAAATAGCGACTTCAAGTCAACATCATTGAAATAAAGCAAGCTAGAAATTACACTTTCTGCCGCGAATTTGACGATAACACCTGCCTTGCTTTTTGCGGTTTTGTCGGATATGTTTTTGACAAAATCGCACCGCAATTCGTAGGCTTGATTTGATAAGTTTTTAAGTTTTTGAAGTCGCTCTTCATCGGCGTTGTTTTTCGCGGTATTATCGGCTTTTGCGGCCTTTTCTTCCTCTGTTTTATCCGTGCAAAGTTTAACGTGATTCCCACCATCAACAAAGTAATAATTAACAGTTTCTGCATCGTCCGGAATAGTATAACTTTCTGCGGTGTAGACCCAAATATTTGAAAAGTTATTATAACCGTTTGTTGACTTAATTTCCTTTGCAAAAGTTAACAATTTTTCTTTAAGTTTTCTCATAGTTTCGAGTTCTTTTTCTTTGTCAAGTGCATTTCTTAACTTAAAATTAAAATTGTTAGTTCCTGCGTGTTCGAGTACACTTTCGCGGATAGTTTTGTCCTTAATTTTGTCAAGTTGCTCGAAATCTTCGAGGGTCGCGCCGCGCTCGGTTGCCCCCTTAAAATCATCAGGATTATACTGCAAAAGTTTCATTCTTTTGCTGATAGTTGACTTTGAAAAACCTGTCTTTTTTGCGATTGCGGCTTGACTTTCGCCCATGTCAAGTAGCAGCTGTACACCCTGCGCCTGCTCATAAATTGTCAGGTCACTGCGTTGCATATTTTCAAGCAACATAGTCGCGAGTTGGGTTTTTTCGTCCATGTCGGCGATAATGCAGGGAATTTTGTCAAGTTCTGCAAGTTTTGCGGCGGCATGGCGGCGGTGTCCGATGATAATTATGTAGTCGCCGTTATACTTTCGCTTGCTTGTCCGCATTTTGCGAAACTCCGCAATGTCAGTAGGTACAACTGTAAGATTTTGCAGTATTCCGTTCGCCTTAACACTCTCCGTAAACTCGCTCAAATCCCCTAAATCCTTGCGCGGATTGTTTATATGCGGGGTTAAACGTGAGGTTTCTAAGTAGATAATTTCGTTCATAATTTTCACTATGTCCTTTCTTTTTTATTCTTCAAGTTGATGGGTTTTGCTATCGGTGCGTTTTACTTTAATTGTGCCTTTTGAAGTCAAGCCGATAACAACTTTACACCGCGAACAAATTTGTAAAGTTGCGCTGCGTAAATTGCCATTCGCAATTGAATCAACAACCGCATACATCTGTTCGATTGCCTCGGTTTTTATCGGCGAAATTCCGATGCTTGCCGCTTCCTCGCCGCAAAGTTGATTTATACAATTCCGCGCTTTTTCAATCTGCTCTTTTACCCGGACGGCGCGCCTTGCTTCGGGGCAGGTGCAAGCGTTTGTCACCGCTTCATCACGCTTTTCTCCGGGCAGTTTTTTATACTTTTCGTCAACTATGCGATTCTGCCCGCAAAACCTGCATGTGCCTGTGTTTTCGTTCATGCCGGCACCTTCCTTTCGCCGTCCCTGCGGCACCATTTTGCGACCGCTTCATCAATGCTTTTGTGCGAAACTTGTGCACCGCAATCCCAGCAAAAAATGACAGCTTTTGTAGCGACCGCGATGTCGCTTTTCCCGCCACAAAAAGGGCAGGGCGGCAGTTGAATGTTCTTAATTTTTTCTGTAATTGACATGGTTTTTCTCTCCTTAAAGTTTAGATTTTTTCCTGCATTAAACTAACAACTTTTTTCCGGTAATTTATCCCGCAATTCGCTCCACGGTATGCCGAGGGCCTTTGAAACCCCCTGCAATTCGCTCACTCTAAAATCGTGCGGATTTCGCAAAGGTGCGTAAAATGTTTGGCGATTTATATTGGTTTTCGCGCTGATTGTGTCTGCGGTTTCGCCCTTTACGACCATTGTGCCGCGGATTAGAATTAAAAAGGATTCAAAGGGGTCTTTGGTTAGGGGTTTGGTTTTTGGCATGGTGAGCTCCTTTTTCGGCGGACATGATTGAGAATTTGAGGATTAGGCAGGTTTCACACCCTCGCGTGAATTAAAATCACCTTGATGGGCAAAAAAATCTGCTCCTTTTGTTGACAACTCTCTATATTGAGTATTTTACATAGACGGGAAATTTCGCCCGCCTTAAATTCTACCGTATTGTTTATCTTGCGTTGTAAGCCGTAAGGGCTTAAATTCATTTTTTTCGCTACCGCTTTCAATTTAAAACCACTTTCTTTAATAATGCTTATTAATAATTGGCTGTTCGTCATGGAATCACCCCTTTCTTTGGGCGTGAACTACATTCACCATTTGCGTTATATCGCCGCTTTTTGAAAAAGTCAATACATATTTTGCAAAAAGACAATTTTTGTTGAATGTGCATATACTTACATGCGTTAGATTGGTGAATATAAATAAACATTATATTTTTAGTCAATTTTTATTGACTTTTGGAAATTCTTGTGTTATTATTTGTTAAAAGGTGGTGTAATTGTGACGGATTTATATAAAAGAATTAAAGACAGGCGAGAAGAACTCGGCATGACACAAGACGAATTATCCCAAGCGATGGGTTATACATCGCGTTCGAGCATTGCAAAAATAGAATCCGGTTCGGTTGATATTCCGCAGTCAAAAATTTCTGCTTTTGCAAATGTTTTGGATACTTCTGTTGCTTGGCTTATGGGCTGGGAAGAAAAACCCAAAGGCGAAGGGGAACCGATGACCGATGATGAGATGAAGCTCCTTGAAGATTATCGGTCGCTGAGTGAACAGGGCAAGGAGTTTGTAAGACAAACTATGTACGCAGCTTGTAATACATATAAAAAAGGGTTTGGTGTTTCCGGTGTGGGAAAAAGGGAAATGGCATAAATAAAGCATTTTACGGAGGATTACACAATGGGATTTTTTAGTAATCTGTTCGCCAAAAAAACCCCCGCACCTATATATGAAGAAGTTGAAATAAAGGTTGCAGGCGTTACATTCAAAAACGGGAGAAAACATCGGCAGACTATTTTGCGTAAAATAAAGTTTAGAGATGATGAGTTTGCTAATAATTGTCAAGTTTCTATTGAGCAATATGACTTTGAGGGCGAGGTTGCTTTGGGGGTTTATGTAAACGGTCAGCAAATCGGAAATATTCCGCGTGATAAAAAAGAATGGCTCATCGAAAACGGCGACCGTATTGTCGGCGGCTTTAATCTTAAAGTTTACGGCGGCGACAACGGAAAAAGTTTCGGCGCGATAATAAAGCTGAAATTAAAACAAAATCAAGAGACTACATAATGCCATGCAGAAAAGGACGTGAGCAGTATCAGTAAAGCAAAAAAGGCTGTTTTTGACATTATTCAGCCATCTCAAAAGCGGAACGTTGTGGGGTCTGTGTTTGAGTGGTTTATACTCGTCCTTATAATTATCAATGTTTTTCTCGTAGTTTTAGATACTTTCAGCGGTCTGCCCTCGTGGGTGGTTGCGACCTCGAGGACGGTTGAGTTTGTTTCGCTGATAATTTTCACTATAGAATACGTTTTGCGTTTGTGGACTTCCGAATATTTATATCCCGATAAAAAAGCCGCCGTTGCCCGCGTTAAATACGCTTTTTCATTCATGGCGCTTGTGGATTTGTTCGCTATTCTGCCGTTCTACTTGCCTTTCATTTTCCCTGTGGATTTGCGCGTTCTGCGTATGTTGAGACTTGTGCGATTGGTGAGATTGTTGAAAATAAACCGCTACACAAAGGCGTTATCGAGTATTAGCGGTGTTTTAAGGCGCAAAGCCGTGCAGTTGATTTCGTCTTTGTTTGTTTTGCTGATTTTAATGCTGATGGCTTCGATATTGATGTACACTTTCGAGCATGAAGCACAACCGGATGTTTTCAGTAACGCTTTTTCGGGTTTATGGTGGGCGGTCGCAACTCTCACAACGGTGGGATACGGCGATATTTTCCCGATAACCGGGTTAGGGCGATTTCTCGGCACCGTGATTGCGTTTTTGGGTATCGGACTTGTAGCCGTTCCAACGGGTATAATTTCGTCCGGATTTATGGAGGAAATTAATCAAAACAATCTCGAAGAAAAATCCGACGAGTTGATAGAAATTGAGCGCAAAATAGATATAATTATGGATATTTTGAAGACTAAAGAAAAGAGTTAACAAATAAAACTCCGAAAGAGGTACCCCCATGAAACTCCCAAAACCTCGCAAGCTTCCGTCCGGTAGTTGGTTTATACAACTGCGGCTTGGCGGTGAGAGCGTGTCGGTTAGCGCGCTTACGGAAAAAGATTGCATAAATAAAGCCCGGCTTATAAAGTCCGGGCATAAGGCAGATGTGCGGGTAAAGCAGACCTGCGGGCTGACGTTGCGGCAGGCGGTTGAAAAGTACATAGCGGCGCGGAGCAACACCCTTTCCCCTGTAACCGTGCGGGGGTACACAATCATCTTAAACAATAGATTTCAAGCCGTTATGAATACGCCGATTGATAAAATAAAAGATTGGCAGAGCGTTTGCAACGCCGAGGCTCTGCTGTGTTCACCGAAAACGCTGAAAAATGCGTGGGGTTTTGTGAAATCGGTCTTATTGGAGCAGGGCATTATTCCGCCGAAAGTTAAATTACCGCAAATAATCAAAAAAGAGCGGCCATTTTTAGAACCCGAGCAAATCCCGATTTTCATAAGCGCAATCAAGGACAAAGACTGCGAAATCCCCGCACTCCTCGCGCTTCACAGCCTGCGCCGTAGCGAGATATGGGCAATTCCCGAAATTAAGAACGGCGTTATCAAGGTGCGCGGTGCAGTAGTCCCGGACGTTGATAACAACCTCGTCAGCAAGCCGGAAAACAAAAACAACGCCTCCCGCCGCGATATTAATGTAATGATTCCGCGTTTACATGAAGTCTGCTCGAATATTAGCGAAATACAATTAAGATGCCCCGATTCGGCGAGAGCACAAATAAACAGAATTTGTCGGAAAAATGGTTTACCTGAGGTCGGTTTGCACGGATTAAGGCACAGTTTTGCATCTTTGGCGTATCATCTTAATGTACCCGAAGCCTACGTCATGCTTGTCGGCGGCTGGTCGGATTATTCAACCGTCCGAAAAATCTACACCCATTTAGCCAAAAAGGACATGCGAAAAAGCCAACAGGCAATGGCGGATTTTTTCAATAATGCTAATGAATTTGCTAATGCGGTTTGATATTGCTTTGTTAATGGGGGTTTATGGTGGCGTTTCGAGGGTTCAATTCCCTCCTTCCCCGGAAAATTAGAACCCGCCTGTTCGTTAAGAATAGGCGGGTTTAATCATGCTTTGCGGCGGCTTCCGCAATACTACACAACACAGCCCCGCATCCCATAGTAATCCCGATTAGAAATTGCTATATAACCTCATTCCGCAAAGTATCCACCGTATTCTCGCCCCGAACCTTAGCCAGCGAATAAACCATAGTCGCGAACACCACCAAAAACACAACTCCCGCGCTGACAATAATCCCGCCAAGCGGCGGCAGATAATTAATTTCCACCCCGAAATTTACACTTTTGTAAATTAAATAAGAGACAAAAAGCGACACGGGAAGCCCGTAAAACAGGGCTTTTGCGCCGTAAGTGACACATTCCAAACACATCATTTTGTTGAAACTGCGGTCGGACAAACCGACTGATTTCAGCACGGCAAATTCGCGGCGGCGCAGATTCACGTTAGTCGAAATCGTATTAAAAACATTAGCAACAGTTATCAGCGACATCAAAATTATAAAACCGTACGAAAAAATATTTATCACCAAAAGTACATTGCGCTCCTGCCTTTGCGCCTCGGCAATGTTGTAAAGTTGATACACATGGGTGTAATTTTCGGCGAGATTTTCTATTTCTTCAAATGTAGTATTCGGCTTGTCGGAAAGGAAAGTCATCATCGGATTTTCGGGAGATATTTCGTCTAAATTGAATTTTTCAAGTGCGGAAAATGGCGCGTAAACCACTAAAAAATTACCCGAAAACATTTGCATAAATATCGCAGGCATCACCTCGACAAAATTAAGTGAAAGAGTAACATTTTCGCCGCCACGAAGCATATTCGGCGTAAGTTCAAGTGTCAAGTTCTTCAAGTCGCCAACCATATTTTCCCTGATTACACGCCTTTCAGTGGTGTTGTATGTATGCGAAATTGTGTAACACGGAAAACTCATGGAATCGCTGCCGTCATGCAGGTTTAACTCGTCTAAATATTTACTGTAATTTTCATCGTCAATAAAGTTTAGAAAAACTATATGGTCCATAATAAACCTATCGGCGTCAGCATAGCCGTAGAGCTGTTTTTCGGCATCGCTCATCATCTCGGAAGTGATTTGCGTACGGTAGGTGTAAGTGAAATAATAGCCGCCGTCAGTGACATTTTCGGTGCTGTTTATTTCATCGAACAACATTAGAAAATCATCAGTTTCCATGTCGTCAGATGTGAAAGAAATATCGTAACCAACAACATCAACTGCCATATTCACGCCTCTTTTTAGAGTTTCCGCAAACGAATTCGCCGAAACAAACAAAACCACACTCACAAACAGCGAAATTATAGTTGCGCGGTAGCGTTTTTTGTCCCTTTTGAAGTTTTTACTTGCCAAAATTCCCTCAATTCCGAAAAGTTTTTGTGTCAACTTGGAAGTTTTGAGCTTACCCGGTTTAAGTTTAATATCGCGCGATTGTCTAATGCTTTCAATTGCGGAAACACGCGCCGCTTTTACGGCCGGAATATACGCCGAAATGAGTATGGTAATTGCACCGATTACAACTGCAACGGCGACGGATTCCCATGATATATGCAGAGTTAACGGTGCGCCCCAAAGCGAGTCTGCAAGCAGATTTGTGACGACGTTAAGCGTCACACCTATCCCTGCAATTCCCGCAATAACGCCGAGCGGAATTCCAATAATTCCAATAAAAAAACCCTCAAATAAAACCGACTTTCGCAGTTGTTTTCGCGTCGCACCGACCGAGGATAAAATCCCGAACTGCTTAGTCCGTTCGGCCACCGAAATGTAAAACGAATTGTTAATTAGCAGGATTGAACCTATCATAATTAGCGAAATCAGAATCGCCGCAAGTGAATACAAAACTTGATTAATATTATTGTTATCGGAAATGCCCAAAGTACGCAAATAATTCTTATTATACGCCGAGCTTACGTTAACTTTATTAAATTCATCGACAGTTTCGTTAATATAATTCGCGGCGTTTCCACTGTTAAAAACATAGACACTGCGCGGGTTTTTCAGCTTCACGTAAACAGAATAGCGGGCACTCTCATGCACATCTTCGTCACCTATTTTTGTAATAAAATGCAGTTGATTTGTGTAGCTTAAAAAACCGCTCAAACCGACAATTTCATAGCTTTTTGTCACGGTCTCAAAAGTTACTTCATCCCCGTCCTGAAAAGTGCTCCAATCGGTTGTAATTACGCGTTTTTCTGTTGTTAAAGTATCGCCGATTTTGTAATCTTTAAAGAAATTATTAGCGTAAGTTAAGACGATTTCGTCCTCATTTTCGGGCAGTCTGCCCGCTGTTAAATTAATCGGCAAAGTTGACAAAGCCACGTCGTCATAGGCGAAAACTTGACACCTCAAATCCCGCGAATCGTGGCCATCAACCACTCGAAAGCTGACAGAATTTTCACTTTCGGTCATCAGTGAGCGCGAAAATACATAATCAGTTTCCATCGAAACGGCAAATCTTTCAACTTCCTCATCATTTTCAAGTTTTTCTAAAAATCCATCGTAAATATTATCATAGCGAATATGCCAGTCGCCGTCTTGCATTATTGCGGTTCGCATGAGTTGATTTTGCAGTGACGAGATGAAGGTGGTAACTGCGGTTAACATAGATGCAGAAAGGATTACACCGACAATCGTAACGATAGTTCGAGTGCGATTTTTCAATAGAGATTTTAGTGTGATTTTTGAAAAAACATTCATCTAATCACCTCATCTCTTGCGATTTTTCCGTCCTCAATTCCGATAATTCGGTCGGCCTGAAGCGCGATATTTTCATCATGAGTAATCAAAATTAATGTTTGTTTATATTTTTTATTGCTTAGTTTCAACAAGTCGGTAATTGCGCGGCTGTTTTTCGTGTCAAGGTTGCCTGTAGGTTCGTCCGCGAGCACAATCGCAGGCGCGTTAATCAGCGCACGGCCAATGGAAGCGCGCTGTTGCTGCCCGCCCGAAAGCTGGTTCGGCAAATGCGCGGCGCGGTCCTCAAGATGTAAAGTTTCGAGCAGTTCATTTAGGCGTTCGGTGTTAACTTTTCTGCCGTCCATAAGCAATGGCAACGTTATATTTTCGGCGACGGTGAGCACGGGAATCAAGTTATAAAACTGATAAATTAACCCGACTTGCCGCCGCCGAAATATAGCAAGTTGCTCATTATTTTGCGCGTAAACATCAATTCCGTCAACGGAAACTTTCCCCGACGTCGGCGTGTCAACACCGCCTAAAATGTGCAGCAGCGTGGATTTTCCCGAACCCGAGGGCCCGACGATTGCAATAAATTCGCCTTTCTGAACCGAGAACGAAACATCGTCCAAAGCGCGGACAATATTCTCATTTCCCATAAGCCCATAAGTTTTGCACAAATTTTCTACTCTTAAAATTTCCATTTTCTAATCCTCCCGATGATGTTTTCTCTATTTTATACCATTAATGTTACATCTCGGTGACTTTTTCATTACAAATCTGTCACTTTGTAAAATTTTATGATAAATTTCGCGCCTTTTTCGGAGTTTTCTGCCTTGACGGTTGCGTTTTGTTTTGACAAAATCATTCGGCAAAGTGCGAGGCCGATTCCGTAATTATTTTCGCTGTAATTCTCGCCGCGGTAAAACCGCTCGAAGATATGCGGAAGGTCGGTTTTATCAATTCCCGCGCCGTTATCGCTGATGATAATTTCGGTGTAAATTGCATTTTCCGTACAGTTAATTTCAATCAAATTTCTCGTATGTTCAATGCAATTTTTGAGTATATTTCCGACCGCCTCCGCCGTCCAATTTATGTCGCCGACAAAAGAAAGTGACTCATCGCAATTAATTTTTAACTCGATATTTTGCAACTCAAGCGGGATAGCAAAAGGCTCAGTACTGCGCTTAATTAACTCGCTGACTTTGACTTTTTCATGTGCGAAAACGGCAGTTCCGGTGTCAATTTTCGATATCTTCAACAGTGCCGACAAAAGCCAGTCCATGCGCGACAATAACGCCTCTGCTTCGCGCGAATAATTCGCGCGTTCTGTCTCATTTAAGGTTGATTTAGACAAAAATGTAAGTAGAATTTGCAACGAGGTCATGGGCGTTCGCAGTTGGTGCGAAATATCCGCGAGTGAATCCGCCAAATAAGTCTTGTCTTTCTTCAGTAAAGACGCATTTTCGCGCAATCTCACAGTCATTTTATTAATCTGATTTTGCAAAATATACATCTCGCCTTCCTTGAACATTTGAATGTCAATACTGTCGTCACCGTGAAGTATTCTGTCAATTTGCCCGTTCAATTCCGCAATCATTTTCTTCGATTTTCCTATTAACATTTTTTCACCGGCCTTTCTAAATAACTGTATTATTAAAGGTATAAATATCTCACATTTTATAGCCCAAACCCCTTATAGTTTTAATAATTGTGGGTGTAGCGGGGTTGTTTTCAATTTTGTCGCGAATACGTTTTATGTAGACTGTGAGCGTGTTATCGTTGACAAATTCACCCGCGATGTCCCAAATTTCCGCGAGTAATTTCTCACGCGACAAAACAATTCCGCGGTTGTTGACAAATACAAGTAACAGGCGATATTCTAATGCAGAAAGGAATAATTCAGAGCCATTTTTGTGTACAGTTCCGCGGATTGTGTCGATTTTCAAATTGTCAAGTTCCACCACAGCTTCCGCTTTATTACTGCGCCGAAGCACGCTTTTTATGCGCGAAAGTAACTCCATCGGGCGAAAAGGTTTAGTGATATAATCGTCCGCGCCCATGTCAAGTCCGGTCACTGCGTTAATTTCGTCGTCCATCGCGGTCAGAAAAATTACAGGTGCGTCACTAACGCGTTTTGCGGCGGTACAAACAGCGAATCCGTTGCCATCCGGGAGTGAAATATCGAGCAAAATTAAATCAAAACGATTATTTTCAAGCGAATTAATCGCTTGTTTTTGGGTATGCGCCGAGGTTACAAAATAGCCCTCACCGGACAGCAAAATTGACAAGTTTTTGGCTATACTGCGGTCGTCTTCGACAATCAAAATGTGTTTCATCGGGCGTTTTTCCTTCCATAATTACTTGTATTAATAATATTATAACATAGTTTTTATTAATTTTCAAGTGTTTTTTGAAATTGTCATTGCATTGCACTATACATGTGTGTTATGATGTATCATGGGAGGAGTGAAAAGATGAAGAAGGAAAAATTCTTCTCGGAAAACAGAGACAAAATCCTCGCGTTCGGCGAGTATTTTTTGGGGAAACTTTCGGACAGCGAGCTGTTAGACAACTTAGCCGAAAAAGACCTCGAAAAATTAGCGCGTATTTTCAAGTTGATGTTCGACAAGGGATTCGCAAGTGAAGACAACAAGGAAAAAGAGCAAAACCATCTGCTCGAAGAAATCTTGGAAATATTTAAGAAAGAAGGTGACAAATTTATTGAGTGAAAAATCCTGCAAAAAAGATTCGTTGTCTAAAAAACAGACCGCCTGCTTAGAACATCTCAAAAACGGAACACTGAAAAGAATAAATATTTTAGAGGGGAGCGTGCGTTCGGGAAAGACGTATGTTTCCCTGCTTTTATGGGGTTTTTGGGTTGTTACAAAGGATGTAAATTGTAAGTTTATGATGACGGCGAAAACTCTCATGACACTAAAACGCAATGTTCTCGAGCCGCTATCGGACATTTTCGACGGCAAATTTACTTACTCTCTCGCTAAAAAAGAAGCCTCACTTTTCGGGCGGCGAATTTACTTAGAAGGTGTAAGTGACGCCCGCAGTGAGGGCAAAATTCGCGGGCTTACACTCGATGGTGCCTACTGCGACGAGTTGTCACTTTTCGAGGAAGAATTTTTCAAAATGTTGTTGTCGCGGCTCTCGGAAAAAGACGCAAAACTTTTCGCAACAACCAACCCGGACCACCCGAATCACTGGCTTAAACGCGATTATCTCGACAGCCCGGATTTAGACTTACTTGACATAAAATTCACACTTGATGATAACATTCATCTCGATAAAAAATACGTCGAAAGTCTAAAAAAAGAATTCACGGGCATGTTTTACGACAGGTTTATTTTAGGGCTTTGGGTGGCGGCAGAGGGCAGAATTTACGGCGAATTTGACAAAACAAAAATGGTGCTTAGTGACAAAAAAATGCGCGAAAAACTTAACGCAAACCCCTTACTTTTCGCGGTCATGGGCGTGGATTACGGCGGCAACAAAAGCGCGAGCGTATTCAGTCTTGTCGGCTTTGACAAAGGCTTCAGGAATGTCTACTTGCTCCGCGAACACTACGACAAAGAGAACAAATCCGCCGAAAGTTTAATCGCAGATTTCACCCAAAAAACTGCCGAATGGCGCGAAGAATTTTCACCACTGAAAGCAATTTACTGCGACAGCGCGGAGCAATTATTAGTAAAAAGTTTCCGCCGCGCCGTCTCGATTGACGTGAAAAACGCGCTTAAACGCCCGATAAATCAGAGAATTGCAATGCTGTGCAGACTAATTTCTGCGGGGCGTTTTTTTGTGGATTCAAGTTGCGTAAATTTTATTGAAGCAATTGAAAACGCAGTCTGGGACAGCGGAAAAACCGACAAAAACGGCAAAGACGCCCGCCTTGACGACGGAAGTGTCAACATTGATTCTCTCGATGCTTTCGAGTACGCAATTGAGCGGTACGAGAGGGAATTATTCAAGTTCTAAAAATGTCAAGGGGGCAGGGTTCCCCTGCCCCGCGAAGCAAATCCGCAAGGATTTGCGGAGTAAAAAAAGAAAGGAAAACGCAATGAACATCAAAAACATTTTCAGGAAAAACACAAGTATAACGCCGGCTCCGAGGCCGCCGATTCCGTTCGCGACCGACGCCGAACGCTGGAAACACATCTACGCGGGTGGCGGCGAATGGAGATATGCGCGCAAAGGCGGCATCGAGGGCGGCATGAGGCGGGTTAATTCTTTAGGGGCGGCAAAGTCGCTCTGCGCCGAGCTTTCCGCGCTTTGCTTTTGCGAACAAGCAGACTTCGGTTTTGCTTCAAATGAAGCGGAAAAATTCGTTAGTGACACTCTGCGCGATAACGGATTCTGGCGGTGTTTTCCGCTGTTTCTTGAAAAAATGTTCGCGCTTGGAAGCGGTGTAATTAAAGTTTACAGCGAAAATAACGAAATTCGTCTAAATTACATTGGCGGCGACAAGTTTATACCCACTCAATACGACGAGCGCGGGGTCTACGGCGGTATAATTATTTCACGGTTTGAAATTGACGGCAGACGTTACTATTTGCACGAGAAACATGAGAAATTCGGCAATGACTACATCATCACAAACACGCTCTACGACGGCGATAGCGATAAGGAAATTGAGCTTAGTGACATTTTCCCGAAACTGCAAAAAGAGACAAGAATCAGCAACTTGAAAAAGCCGTTATTTGTATACTTTCGGCCGTCTTCCGTGAACAATGTCTGCGATTCGCCGCTCGGTATGTCAGTTTTGGCAAATTCTGCTGATGTTTTAAAGAGTCTTGACATAATTTTTGACAGCATGGAACGTGAATTTATACTCGGCAGAAAGCGCATTATAGTGCCTGTTTCCGCGATTAAAGGCGAGTACGGCGACGACGGAAAACTGCACAGATTTTTTGACACCGGCGACGAAGTTTATCAAGCGTTTTCGGCTAACGACCGCGAGGAGTTGAAAATAGTTGACAACTCAACCGAACTGCGAGTACGAGAGCACGTTGAAGCGATTGAGGAATTACTGGATTTACTCTGTATGCAAGCGGGTTTATCGCCGGGCGCAATGTCCTTCAAAAGCAACAGTATTCGCACGGCGACCGAGGTAATTAATCAAGGCACAAAAACTCATCGCACAAAAACTGCACATCAACAGTTAATTCGCGAAGGGTTGACAGATTTGCTCGAAAATATCGCTTTGCTCGGCAAGTTGACAGGCGCGTTGCCGTTCACTTTAAGCCGCGATGATTGTAAAGTTAACGTAGTTTTTGCAGACAGCGTTATGCAGGACAACAGCGCGAGAATTGACAACGCGGTGAAACTTTTCAAGGCGGGAATCATCGACAAAAACCGAGCATTAATGGAGGTTTACGGGCTTTCGGCAGACGAGTTAAACGCAGTGTCAGTTGCTGATGAAGCCTTGAAAGGAGGTGAGAAATTTGAATGAAGAAATGCAATTTTTTGAAGACGAAAATGTCGAATCGGATTTAATTGAGACGCCGGAATTATCGCCGAAATCTTGCGAGGAGTGTCTTGAATTAGACGCATTAAAAGCGGAAATATCCGCGCAGCAAGCGCGGATTGACATGCTCACAAAAGACAACGCCGAATTAATTTCAGACAACCTTGCGCTCCGCGCAAAAACCGAAGAATTGCTTCTGGCGAGGTCGGTTTTGCCGGAGTTTTCGGTCAAGACGGAGTCTTGCGAAGACAAGTACAGTGACGTCCGCGAGGCGTTCAAAAAACGCAGGTGATGCAATAAAAAAGTGTCACTAAACAAAAAATATTTCCCGAAAATAACGGGAAATTAACAGAAAGGAAAAATAATTATGGCAATCAATACAGTAGAATACGCAAGTGTTTTTCAGAAGGAACTTGACAAACAAATTTTAGAAAGCTCGACTTCCGGTTGGATGGAAGAAAACGCGGGACAGGTGATTTATAACGGCGGCAAGGAGATAAAAATGCCGCTCATTTCCACACAAGGCCTCGCCGATTATGACCGCGACACTGGTTATTCAACCGGCGCGATTACCTTTAGTTACGAAACTTACAAGATGAGTCAGGACCGCGGAAGACGTTTCAGATTAGACGCAGTTGACGTCGATGAAACCGCATTCGCACTATCTGCGGCCAATGTCGCGGAGGAATTTCAACGCACAAAAGTGATACCGGAAATTGACGCTTACAGGTACTCAAAATTAGCATCTTTGGCGGAAATTGAAAGCACTTACACTCCCGATTCGGGCGATATTCTTTCGGAATTATCGGCGCAACTTGGCGAGGTAAGTGATATAATCGGCGGCGAGGGCGAGCTGATAGTTATAATGTCAAGGCCGGTTTATGACACCTTGCTTTCCTCCGACGAAATTCTGAAAACTATCGAAGTCGGCAATTTCAAACAAGGTGAACTTGACTTTGAAGTCAAGTACCTCAACGGCGCCTGCATAATTCCCGTTCCGAGTGCGAGAATGAAGACCGCGTACACCTTCAGAAGCGGCGACGAAGGCGGTTTTGTGCCGACTGCAACTGCAAAAGATATTAACTGGATTATCTGCCCGAAAAGCGCGCCGATTGCAGTTTCCAAGACCGATAACGTGAAAATTATCGCACCGGAAAACAACCAATTCGCCGATGCGTGGGACGTTGATTACAGAAAATACCACGACTTATTTTTACCAAAAAATAAGCAAAATGTAGTCGCAGTTTCAACAAAATAAATAGCAATTTTGCGGTTCGGGGCGGGTGTTACCCCTGCACCAAACAGTAGACAAGCAAAAATGTCTATTGTTTGGTGCAGGGGTAAAAAATTAGAAAATCCCGCCCGACGAACCGGAAAGGAATTAACATGATAGTAGACATTAATTTTTATACCGAAATGGGGTTTAATTGCGGTAATTCGCCTGATGAGGTCGGGCGGGCTCTTGAAAAAGCCGAACGGGTTATTAACCTCTTTACCGGTGGGAAATGCGACGCGCTCTGTAGCCTGCACCCGACGGCGCAATCTCACGTAAAAACCGCGATTTGCGAACAAGCCGAAAGCTACATTATCAACGGTTTTAACGAGGTTCAACTCGACCACAAAGTGAAAATCGGCGATTTTTCATACGAGAGCAAAAACAACGGCGTGACAAACGATTTAGCACCTGCGGCGGCGGCTATTTTGAAATTATCGGGCTTGGTTTATGCGGGCACGGAGGTCAAAAATTAGAAAAAAATACCGCAAAAATCGAAGAAACTTATATTTTGAAAGGAAAAGGTGAAAAATTTACATGAACTTATCACAACCGATTCCAAGGGCATTGCTGCCGCACACCATAACGCTGAAAACCCCGATGAAATCAGGCATTTTCGCGGACGGTGACTACGAGGAAATTACACTTTTTAATGTCCGTTTTGAGCGGGATGAAAAGGCACGTCAAACTAAATCCGGCGATGTTCGTTCAAAGGGCGCACGGTTTTATTTTGACTGTGTAAATTCAAGTGCAGACGGCGATTTTGGCATTGACAAACTGCAATTTAATACAAACCAAACAGTAACTTTTTGCGGCGAAACTTACAAAATCGACGGGGTGAAAAGTGTGATGGCGGGCGATAAAATTCATCACTATAAAGTCGAGGTGATATAGTGAGTGTTTTTATGAGCATGATGAAACATGGAGAAAACATTGTCTCTGCCGCTATTCAAGCGCAACTTGAATTGTCAAGTACCGCACTTGAAGATTGCAATAAGTTTTGTAAAGTTGACACCGGCGAAACTTTAATGTCAAGTTTTAACGCAAGCGATTTGCAAACCGGAAAGTTAGTTTGGAACACAAAACATGCGCGTTACGCCTATTATATCGGAGAAGCAGATACAAGCGTAAACCCGCTTGCATCCAAGCTTTGGGCGCATAAAACGGCCGCGATTTATGCGGAAAAATGGCGGCAAGTTGCAAAGGCAAAATTCGTTTCATCACTGCTTAGTTTGAAAGGGGAACAGTAAAAATGACATTAGAAATTCAAATTCTTACGGCAGTTATCGAGTGTCTAAATGAGGGTTCACGGCCCTTTGCCGATATAACAATCGGCAGCATTTCCGAGGAAGGAATTAGCGCGGAAATTGCACCCGGTTACGCGAAATCGGTTTATTTAGACGGCAGTGTTTTTCAGCGAATGGCGGTGTTACTTGTTGTAAAAAACAAAACCCACAAAACCGCTATGGAAACGGCTTTTTCCCTTGCCGACACCGTAAGAAAAAATGCAAAAAACCGCGAAATTCACACAGCAGTTTCGGGAATAAGCATGGGTACAGGCCCCGAATTTGTCCAAAGAAAAGGCGCGGATTATTTCTACAGCCTAATCTTTAATATTGATTATTTATCAAAATAATGCAAAATAATTTTCACAGAAAGGACTATAAAAATGTTAGAATTAAACAACCAAATAACTGCGGAACTTGACATCACGCCAAACGCAGAAACACGCAATTGGAAAAGCCTCGGAAACGCCTTCAAAAGCGTCACGCAGTCGCTCGGGGAGAACGTTTACACCGCGAGTTACTTGAGCGACAGCGGCTTTTCTTCAAGTGAAGTTACCGGCTTAAATTTCACCGTCACTTTCAGGGGCGATTACATCAATGACGACCCCGTAATTAACTACATTTTTTCTAATGTTGTGCTTTACGGTGTGGGCGATGCAAGGAAGACAAAACTGCGAATTTCAAAGGGCGAAAAAGTTGTAACTTGGAATGTTACGATGACAAAAATTCAGGAAATCGGCGGCGATGCAAACGAGCCAAATGGTGTTACACTTGAATTAAAAGGCGCGGGAAAACCCGAAGTCGCAAGTGTGTAAACTATGTCTAAAATTAGAAAAATTCGCCTTAAAACAGGCGGCGAAAAAATCAGTGTCGAAATAAGCGGGCAGCAGGCAAAAACCGCACTTGAAAAGCTTCACACAAGGCTTTTTCAAGCGGGTGAAACTCATGAACTGGGGCTTGATGTGATTGATATGTTTATGGAAATTTTCGGCGAAGAAATTACAGAAAAATTACTACTTGATTGTAAAAATAATCCCGAAAAAACTATGAAAATAATTAGACATATTATCACACGCAAACTCCTCCCGATGGCGGTTAAACAAAGGAAATACGAGGATAAACGGGGAGTGAAAAAGTATGTTTAGATTAGGAATACAAACCCAAGAACCTATCCCCTTCAACAAAAATACCTACACCGCAAATCCAACTTTCAAAAACGTAATAAAATCATCACTGCTTTTGAAAGACCCCGCAATTTCCGAGGCCGCCCGCATAAACACCGCACTTTTTTTGTTGCTGAAACGGTTTTCTTTTTACCGCGCAAACCGACTAAAACAACCTGAAAAAATCGCACTTTTAGACAAAATATTCGAGGCGTTAAATCCGAAAGGCAACTGCGAAAAAGCAAGCGGTGAACGGGTTTTACAGGTTCTCTCGCTTGAGAAAGACGCCGGGTTAATTTACGGCGGATTTTTACAAGCATACGGTATAAATTTGCACAAAGATGAACTGCAATGGAGCGAATTTTGCGCGTTGATTTCCGCGCTCCCCGAAGGCACTGCAATTTATAACGTGATGAAAATTCGCGCTATGGAAATTCCCGCAAACCTAAGTGCGGAAGATGCAGAAAAAATCTACGCCTTAAAGCGGACTTACTCGCTTGACAACGATGTTTCCACGCCCGAAAATTACCAAAAACAATTGGAAAAATTGTTTGAAAAGTTAGCAAGTTAAGTTAGAAAGACGCTCTCCGAAAATTACAAAAAATATTTTCGGAGAGTGTCAAGTAAGGAGGAAAAAATGGCAGATGGCAGTATTGTATATGAGGTTCGGGTAGACAGCTCAAACGTAGAAGACGACGTGCTTCGCGCCGGTTTGTTGCTTGAAAAAGGCTCGGCAAATATCAAGAACTTGGCAAGCAGCACGGCGCAGACTTTCGGGCAGATGCTAAGTGAGATTTTCGCCGGCAGTGTAACCCAAGCCGAAAACGCTCTAACCCGCCTTGGGGCGGCGTTTGTAAACTTGAAAAATTTCGCCGCACCTTTGCTCAGTGTACTCACGCCAATAACGCAGGAACTGACAAAAATTTCAAGTGCGGGGGGTGCAAATCTCGGCGAACTTCTCGGAAAAGCCTCGTCGTCATCGGCAAAATCGGCGGCGGCTTCCGTGTCTAATTCAAACGGCGCGAATCCCTTTTCGTTCGGGGATATACCGTCGTTTGCGAGCGGTACAAATTACATTCCGTACGACGATTTCCCCGCACTTTTGCACAAGGGCGAGGCAGTGCTGACCGCTTCCGAAAACGCCGCTTTAAAGAACGCGGGAGGCATTAATTCAATCGGTGCAATTCAACCCATTATCGTGAAAAATGATGAAAATTCAGCAGGCGGCGACGACTTCGCACAACGCCCCGTTGAAGTTTCTCTTAGAATCGGCGAGTATGAATTTACGCAAATTATTGCCGAAACTATGAACAATCTTCACCGACAATGGGGAGCAAGACCGTTAAAATAAGGAGGGTAGCTCAGATGAATGTATACTTCAACCACCAACCGATACCCGGCATTTTATCCTGCACGGTAAAACGCGCGGCACGCAATACCCGCACAGATTATAACTCGCGCGGAGATATGTTAATTGACTTTATTAACAGAAAACATCTGCTGACTTTGCACCTCGGCGGGCTCGATTCCGAGCAGTTATATTATATCTTTTCTTTTGCAAACAATCCATATATTTCGGTAACTTTTGACAGCCCGATGACCGAGCTTACAACTGCAAATTTTTTCTTGAAAGAACAAGTCGCCGAAACTAATTATGTTTTGGACGGTATCACCTATTATAAAGCTTTTAAGTTAGTTTTAGAGGAGCTTTAGATAAGAAAGGACTAAAAATGTTTGATGTTTCACAAGAATTTATGGATATGGCACGAAAGCGCGGCCGCATAGTACGGTGCGAAATCGAAGTCGGCCCGCGCGCATACACCAACGCAGAAATTATATCGTTTGAATTAAACGATGTGGTTCACCCCGAGGATATGAATTTCGGGACGGCGTGCTCAAGGCGGTTCAGTTTTGAGCTTTGGGGCAATCACAGTATATCGCTGACCTCGCGAGTGCGCCCGTACATTATGTTTGAGGAAAACGGCGTACTTTCCGAGCCGTGCATGCTCGGGGAATTTTTTATATCAAGGCGAAGCAGGCAACGCAACCGCCAGACTATCACTTGCCATGATTACATGTCGCGCCTTGATGTCCGTTACAAGCCGCGGAATATTTCGTTTCCTTGCACCGCGGCGACTTTGCTTTCAAACATTGCTTCGGAGTATGACCTCCACGTAGGCTTCTACCCAAAACCCGACACAATCGAAAACATCCACGGCAACGCAACCGTCCGCGAATTAATCGGCTATATCGCGGGCTTAAACGGCGGCGTCGCAAGGTTCGACCGCTACGGTATTTTGCAACTCAAAAAGTTTGAACGCGCCTTTTTCACCATCGAAAGTTACCAAATATTCAACCTATCTCTCAAGCCCGATATTAACAGAATACGGAGAATCGAATACGTTGTGAACGGTGAAATAATGGGGGCGGGCGACGGCACTGCAAAAGAGACCTGCCGCCAATTCAACCCGTTCGGGAGCGAGGCGATTGCGCGGCGGGTCTTGGACGAGTGGGACAACTACTCCTATTTCGGGCTTACCATGAAAATGCAGGGTCTGCCGTACCTGGAGGCGGGCGACGGGATATGGATACAAGACGATTTCCAATTCGGGTTTTTCTCGACCGTCATAAGTGAGTACACGTTGCATTACGACGGCGGGCTCCGCGCTACACTCACGGCAAAGTCCAAGAACCCTCTTGACGATATTGACACTGCGGGCGGGTTGCCCGGGTCGGAGGGGGATTACAGGGGCTTCGACGAGTTATACATCAGGCCGACCGGCTTCGATGTGAAAATCGGTGCAAGAACATTTAACTTTACAACTCCCCGCGACACTTCGGGCAGGATTACTTCGGTTGACGGGGAGGGAAAGAGCAGGAAGGTGATATGGGAATGACGAGCGATTACATGAGGGGCCAGTGCGACGGCTTAATTATCGGCCTAATGATTAACGGAATCATAGTTTCGGCGATGAACAGCGGCGGC
Source organism: Oscillospiraceae bacterium (assembly GCA_009777155.1). Classification (GTDB taxonomy): domain Bacteria; phylum Bacillota; class Clostridia; order Oscillospirales; family Ruminococcaceae; genus Ruminiclostridium_E. The sequence goes on along the minus strand of WRMK01000001.1, from coordinate 51,684 downwards.
GATTATCACCCGCTAATCGAGATATTTGATTCCATGGAATTATTCACACACGAAATCGAAACACGCATACTGACCGTTGACGGCGAGCTGATTGAAATAAAACTGCCGCAAGATATTGTCACTATATTAAATCATGCAGGAGGTTTACACTAATGTCTTTAGAAAACACAAAAATTATTAACTCGATGCAACCGGATACCAGCGGCAGTAACGCTTATATCTGGAATTTCATGACACAAGTTGCATCATACTTTCAAACCTTGGGCTTCTCGATAACCTACAGCAGAGGCCCGGTAAACGGCAACTCTTATCAAACGGCGACCAATCCGTGGGTATACCAAAATGTTCTCTACAATTCAACCAACATGCTTGACACGTCCATTGCAACTCAAATTCGCTTGTTGTCGCCGGGGGGCGGGTATAACTTGTATGTAGTTTACAATCCCGCCTCGGGTTCAAACGCGATACAATTGCAGAGTTACCGCAATGACGAGACCGCGCCGATTTATCAATCGATGCCGCAGACCCTGGCAATTGCAACCTTGCAACACGCCTATCCGCAGAACCATCAGATTCATCTTACAATCGCCCGCAAAGGCACAAATACTTTCATTCAGACGAAACATTTTCAAGGGGCGAACTCGCAAGAAGTCATTGCCAATTTATTATTCACCGACCTAATCAAAACGTCGGAGCAAGCCCCTGATGCCGAGTATTGCGGAATGACGAGCGTCCCATTAACCAATCAAGCAAATATATTTTCGGGCGGCGGTGTCGTTTACAGGAAAGACGGACAGCGTGACAGTCGCTACGGAAGTGTTTCCCTCAACTACGGGACATTGTCCCCGCTCAATTCTCAAATGGCGGGTGTCGCAAACAACGGCCTGAGCTATATCGACAATCGCAATATAATCATGCCGTATTACCTGCAACAACCGCACGGACTCTATTATCAAGACATGATTTACACCATGCAGACAAACTTAGAGCATGTACCGCAAGAGAATTTCATCAGCCTCGACGACCGAACATTCTGGTTGGTCGGCAAGGCGGGCACGAACTTGCAGATGATTGCGGTTGAATACGATTAAGCCAATTTCATAGCGATATACCTCCAAAAAACAACAGCTTACCCTTCTCCTCACTGACGTGAGAAAACTTTGCTTTAGCAAAGTTTTAATAGCCGCCCATCTTTTTCATAATTAAATGAAACTGAATGGGCGGCTATTCGGTAAGCTGTTGTTTTTATTTTTGTCTAAGTTTAGATAAACTTTACCGCCGTACCGACTGCCAAAAGCTCCGCCATGCCCTGCTGGATTGCCGACGAAGCGTAGCGGACGTTTATAATGCCGTCCGCGCCTAAGGTTTGCGCCTCGCCAATCATTCGCTTGGTTGCAATCTCCCGCGCCTCGTCAATCATCTCGGTGTAGCCTTTGATTTCGCCGCCAACCATAGTCTTGAAGCCCGCCATAATGTCCTTGCCCATGTGCTTGGATTGCACAACGCTGCCCTTTACGAGTGAGATGGTATGCAAATTTTTGCCGGTGATAAAATCGGTGTTAACTAAAATCATGTTGAATTTCTCCTTTAAGCAGTAATATTAGACGATTGCGAAACTCATACATACCGCAAATTTTTTGCAAATATGAGGCGGCAGTCGTGGCAGAGGGGGGTAGTAGGGGTACGGCGGCACAAGGAATCGCCAGCCCGCCACACAGGCTGTTCAGACTCCACTTTCTCGATTGCGACCTTACAAGTTGACGACTTGACAGGTTTCATCTATTTGAAAAGTCTGCTCTCGCATAGGGTTTGTGCTACGTGATAACGGTTCGGCTCGAGAAGGTTAAGCTTTATCAAGCGTAGAACGCGGGCGTGCGATTCCTTGTGCCGCCGTACCCCTACTACCCCCCTCTGCCCCCGCTCAAGTCCATGAAACCCTCTACCTACAATATGTAGGCGCAGTATGTAGGGGCGATTCACCACGGTTCGCCCGTGAGTTTCGCAATCGTCTGGTAGTAATACCTTCATTATACCATTATATTCAAGCAATGTCAATAGTATTTACCAAAAAATTTAATCATCTAAGACATACCCGTGCCATTCTTCCTTAACCTTCGCGCTGTACTTGATTTCGTAAGCCGTCTCGCCGCACTGAATAGCCTTGTGTATTTCGGCGAGTTCCCGCTCGGCTTCCTTGCGGGTTACGTAGACACCGAGCACAGTGAGGGTCTCGCTCTTGCCCCAAAAGCCGACCCCGTGGCACTCTACGCCGTTCAGGAAAAATTTCGCCTGATTCTTACCCGGGAAAAAGTTTTTCTGAATCGCAAACTTATTGTAGGAGGTATACGCCGAATCGAGCAGGTTGGTCTTAATAAAAATTTTCCCGTCCGGCAAGGGCGCGGGCGCGGAAGTTTTGGCTTCGGGGCGGCGGTTCAGCAACAGCGCATCGAGCGAGACATCGAGCTTTTGGGCAAGCTGAATCAGCTTTTCTGTCTCCGGGTAATTGGGCGAACCGCTGTCCTGCTCCCACTTTGAGACCGCCTGCCGCGACACGCCGAGCAGTTCCGCCAACTGCTCCTGCGATAGGTTTTTGTCACGGCGCATGTTTTTTAGATTTTCTGAAAAGTTCATAATTTTGATACCTTGCCGCCCCTGCTTGCAGAAATTTTCGACGAAAATTTGCGTAATTCCGCGAATTACAAGGCAACGGGGCAATCCTTCCTTGAATTTTTTCACGCTGTCCCTTTTGAGGTAGCGGTGTAATTCTAATATATCATTTCCCGCGGTTGCACTCTACCAAACCCTGCTTGCATTTACGCAACTTGGGGTTGCGTTTGCAGTAATTATAGCATGAGTTTGCGTTTTTTGCAAGCCTGTGTGAGAAAAACCTTGACAAACCCGCCGAAATGCTGTATAATAATAACCGAGGTGCTACGAACATGAAATCTATCATATATTTGATTCTTTGCGTGGTTCTGCTTACCGCATGCGGCGGCGCGGGTGTCACCGAAAGCGAGACCTCCGAAACGTCGGAAATCACACAGCCGCCCGCACCCGACGAAACAATCGAAGTCGTTCTAAGCGGGCAGGACATAACCAACGAGCGGCTCGTTGAAATGATTACAAGCGGCGAAATTCCGCAGAACGTGGCAAGATTATGGTTGGTGGACACGCAAATCAGCGACATATCATCGCTCAAAGAGCTGAAAAGTTTGACGAGTTTGAATTTGTGCGGCAACCAAATCAACGATATTTCAACCTTGAGCGGGTTGACAAATTTGAACAGCCTGTGGTTAGGCGGCAATCAAATCAGCGATATATCGCCTTTGAGCGGGTTGCCTAATTTGAAGTTTTTGAACTTGTTTGAAAGTCAAGTAAGCGATATTTCAGCTTTGAGCGGCTTAACAAACTTAGACTTTTTGGACTTGGGTTTTAATCAAATTAGTAACGTCTCACCTTTGAGCGGGCTGACGAATTTGAATCATTTATACTTGCGAGATAATCAAATAAATGATATATCGCCTTTGAGCGGGTTAGAAAATTTGCAAGTTTTATCCTTGTCCGATAATCAAATCAGCGATATATCACCTTTGAGCGAGTTGGCAAATTTAGTCTACTTAAATTTAAGCGATAACCCAATCAGTGATGGGCAAGCCGACGAACTGCGAGTAGCTTTGCCCAACTGCCTAATACACTAAAGAAAGAAGAACCCACCATGAACAACAAAATCCTACTCATCGCACGAACAGGCGTCCTAATCGCACTATTAGTCGCGCTCCAATGGGGCACAGGCTCGCTCACCGCGGCGGCTCCGCCACCGTTCAACACCCTCGTGACCGGCTCGGTGGTTAACCTAATTCTAATCGTTTCGGTGATGACCGGCGGCTTGGCATGCGGGGCGGCGGTCGCGGTGCTTTCGCCCGTAATGGCGTTTATGTTGCCAATCCCGGTAGGGCCGCAGTTTCCGTTTATCATACCTTTCGTATGCCTCGGCAACTTGACACTTGTCGCGTTGTGGCACGTTATCGGGAACAAGGCGGCAAAAAAAGTTATAACCGCGCACATAACCGCGCTGATTGCGGGCGCGCTCGGGAAATTCGCCGTGCTTTATGTCGGCGTCGTGCTGGTTGCGATACCTTTTTTATTAGACTTAACCCCGCAACAAGCCACGATGATTACAACCATGTTCTCATACCCGCAGATAATCACGGCGGCAATCGGCGGGGCGATTGCAATTGCGATACTCCCTGTGTTGAAAAAGGCTACGCGGTCGTAATATTTTCAATAGACATCTTCGGAAACTAACGCACGGCGGCTTTACGCACAGCTTTTCCGCCATACTGCGTTAAAAATTTCCGCAATGCACAAAGCATTACGGAAATTTTTGCCTTGTATGACGAAAAATCTGCACGCAAATCCACTCGTGGTTAGTTCCCGAAGAAGTCTCCTTGATACTCCAAAATATCACCCGGTTGACACTCCAAAACCTCACAGATTTTTTCTAATGTAGAAAAGCGAATCGCGCTAATTTTCCCTGTTTTTATATTGGAAAGGTTGGCGTTTGTAATGCCGACCCTTTCGGCGAGCTCGTTAAGCGGCATTTTCCTGTCCGCCATGACACGGTCGAGCCGTAAAATTATAGCCATATTTTTAATACCATGCCGCCCACACCGGCACAAATTTCAATGAAAATTGCGTAATTCCGCGAATTACCGGGCATAGGGGCACGCCTTTCTTTAATTATTTTCAAACTTCACCTCATAAAGTCTCGTCGGCTTGTTCTTGCAGTTGCACTCCGTATTGGAAAATCAACGCAATCCCACCGACGACACCGCTGAACAGCGCGTAGGCAATCCCCGTGAACATCATCACTAAACCGTCATTGTAGACCCCCGCAACGCTTAGAATTAATTGGTAGAGATACAGGCTCAAGGTTGTGATTAACAGCACGACCGAGATGCGTTTCAGCCGATTCGCGTTGACTAAAGTGAATGGCGATTCGCCGCGCCGCACGTCACGGAAAACCCGCGCAACGCTGTCAAACACGACCGCCAGACCGGCACCGCTCAACCCCAACAGACCAATCCACCATAAATCGCCCCAATAGTCCGTTGTTACAAAGCCGATTACAGCAAACACCAGCAAAAACGCCAACATCGCCGCCATGACACTCATAATTCTCATCGCAACCCATATGAATCTGCTTTCTTCCTTGATTTTCTGCTCCAAAGTCTTGTTCTTGTTCATGTGATAAAACCTCCCGATAAATTATTTGATATATCGAGTATAACATAAAATATATCGAATGTCAATAAGGATTTATCGTTTTTCGATAATTTGTTGATGTTGTACAAAATTTGGATAGTGTCAACATGCTCTAATGTGGGTTTATACTATAGCAAATTAACTTATTAAAAACACAAAACAAATCGCCGCAAAACCTTTGCTGTATGGGTTTTGTGGCGAGAGGTTTTAGTGTTTTTTAAGTTAATTTACTATACAAACCCGCCAAAATCATCGCCGCATACAAATTAGAAGCCCCGTGCAATCCCCAACTCGGGATTATCGAGCCGCCGGCTTTTTCGTTGATATAACCCATCAGCCAACCGAGCGTTGCCGTAAACGCGATGACGAGTAACGGTACAGCGATGCCGAGCGTCGGGAACATGGTTGCGCCGTGGAGCAGCCCGAACAGCACCGCTTGGATTGTATTACCGCCCCAAAAGCCGATTTTTCCGCACAAACGATTGCCGATAAACCCGCGAAATAATATTTCTTCGCCGAGTGCGGTTGCGAAAAACGCAAATATAATCGCCGGAATTAACGCGCTTATGCCTTGCCCGCGGAATCGCTCGTTGGCTAATTGAATATCGTCGGGCAAAATCGGGTCTAAAACAAACGACATCAAAAAAGCTACTATTAACGCCACAAAAACAAAAATAATGAACCGTTTTTTATCCTCAACCCTCGGTTTTTTCAAGCCGACCCACGCGAAAAACGGCTCTTTTCTTGCGGCAATCAGCCACCAAATGAAAGGTATCGCCGACAGTGCAAGAATCTGAAACACGGCTCTAATTAATTCATCTACAAACAATTTTTTTCTCCCTAAAACTACATTACGGGCATCTCTAAATTGATTCAGAGATGCCCTGACATACTTTTTATCGCCTATCAATCATACCCCGGTTCCATAACCGCGTAATTCCCGTCGTCGCGCTTGTAGACTACGTTCGTCTCGCCGGTCTCGCCGTTCTTGAACATGAAAAAGCTGTGACCGAGCATATTCATCTGCAAAATCGCCTCCTCAACGCTCATTGGCCGCAGAATAAATTGTTTTCTCCTAATGACCTCATAGTCGGCTTGCTCCTCGACGTCGTCGCCGAATCCGTTGTTGAAGGCGGTCGATTGCAGGCGTTTTTCAATGCGGGTTTTGTTTTTGCGGATTTGCCTGATAATGCGGTCAACGCAGGCGTCGAGCGCGTCGTTTTTGTTCTGCGCGGATTGCTCGGCGCGGAAAATTAAATTGTCGTGCTTGACCGTCAGCTCCAGCGTTACCATGCCGCGCTGTGACGACGCGGTTATTTTCGCGTCGAAATCCTCGCCGAAAAACCGTTCGAGCTTTCTAAGTCTCGCCTCGGCATATTCGATTAATCCATCGACCTGCATTTTCTTCGCGGTTACTTTTACATTCATTTTCATTACCATGCCGCCCGCCGCAAACACGGCATAGGGGCAGACCTTTCATAATTTTTTACATATTTTAACCCCTCGGGTTTCTGTTAATTTTAGTATAACACAAGTTAAATTATTTGTCAATTACTCCCCATCAATTTCACCATCACGGCCTTTTGCGCGTGTAGCCTGTTCTCGGCCTCGTCGAAAATTTCCGCGGCGTGTTCCTCGAAAACTTTCGCGGTAATCTCCTCGCCCTTGTGTGCGGGAAGGCAGTGCTGAACCATGACGTCCGGCTTTGCAACCGCAATCATCTCATCGTCAACGCAGAACCCCGCAAAGTCTTGTTGGCGTTTAGCGGCCTCGGACTCCTGCCCCATTGACGACCAGACATCGGTCACGAGTACATCTGCGTTTTTCGCCGCCTCGAGCGGCCCGTGCACCAACTCAAACTTGCCGGTAGCCGCGTATTCCTTTGCAAAATCGAGCGCGGCCGGGAACGGCTCGTAGCCTTTGGGGACGCAGATAGTCACGCTCATGCCGACCTTCAAACCGCCGACAATCAGCGAGTTCGCCATATTATGCCCATCGCCGATAAAGCAGAGTTTCAGGTCTTCAAGCTTGTTTTTATGCTCACGGATTGTCATTAAATCCGCCAAAACTTGGCAGGGGTGCCAGTCGTCGGTCAAGCCGTTGATAATCGGGATACTGCCGTACTTCGCCAAGCCCTCAACCACCGATTGCTTGTAGGTACGTATCATGATGCCGTCAAGGTAGCGCGACAGCACCCGCGCCGTGTCTTCAATCGGCTCGCCCCTGCCCATTTGCAGTTCCTGTGCCGACAAGAACAGGGCATGCCCGCCGAGTTGATACATACCGACTTCAAACGATACGCGAGTCCGCGTGGACGACTTCTCGAAAATCATTCCGAGGGTTTTCCCCTCCAAGTGACGGTGTGCAATCCCGTGCTTCTGCTCGTACTTCAACTGGTCGGCAAGGTTCAAAATATCTATGATGTCCTTGCCGTCTAAGTCGAGCAGTTTTAGTAAGTGTTTCATGTGCAAATTCCTTTCGCTATATTAATTTAATTGTTTATTACAACTCGCCCGTTCGCTCTCTCGATTATAACTTCACTCCCGAATATGAGTTCCAAGTCGGGAATAGTGAAGCAAAACGCGCCGAACGCGCTCGCCCTTGACAGCGGCAGTGGCGATTCTTCGCCGTTCTTGTAGACGGCAAACCCTGCAATATGCTCATAAGTGTCCGTTTCATGGAAGGGGGCAGGCGCGGGAACGTCCACAAGAGTGAGTTCAGCCCGCCAAGTATTCTCGCCAATTACCCACTCAACAGCGGATTCTTCTATAGTCAATTCACCGCCCAACGCCTCAATTACCTCGCGGAAACTGCCCTCATTCAAGGTGTAACTGTAAACTGTATCTTGCCCCACATAACGGTAGGTGGTGAAATCCATGCAATAATCGTCAAGGTCCTCAACGTAGCTGAATCGGCGCAACAGAATAACTTCGCCGTTAATTACAAAGTTCGCCAAGTAGGACTTAGGGTGGTCGGCAAACATTTCTTCTTCAACCCCGAAATCTTGAAGCAGTCCCTGCTCAACCGCGGTCAGTAAATTCCCCTGCATAATATCGAAAATCTCGTCTACTGTGAGGGATTCTTCGCCGATAATCGGGAACAAAAAACCTTTTGTATCGTTGAGGAAGGTGCCGTGTTCGGGCCTACTGCTGTATAGGGTCCCGCCATAGCCGAAATACGGGTCTTTCAAGTTTCCCATGTCGTCAATGTGGTATGAATCCTGTAACTCGTCAAGGTTTGGATTTGCTTCAAGGGCGTAGACAAAAATATGCGGAATGTGATAGTAATAATCCTTGCCGTCGGCATTGACGCTTATAGGCTCGAATTCGGTCAGCAACGAGTGAATCAACTCCGACAAAGGCTCTAAGTCTGCCTGATGATTCACGAAAAATATCATGCCGAACCAATGAAAATCGTACTCGAACAAGTCCCCGACAATTCTCTCAACTTCACCCTGCTTTGCCCCAAACCACTTTAGCGGATAGTCGAATTTTATGCCTATACGGTCGCGAATACTGTAATCGGTTCTGTAGAGATAGCTGGTTGCAGTGAATTTCACACCGTCCTCTGCGAGGTAGTTGTAGACGGTGCTTGCGTGGTCTTGGCTTTCCAAACCGACAGACTCAAAACCGATTTCCATTGCGAATTTTAACATTGCGTGAAGTTCGGCTTCGGTGTTAAAATCGGCATCGCAGGCGGTGAAATTTATGAGGGTTGCGAGTGTTAATAGTGTTAATTTCAGTTTTAACTTCATGCTAAATATTCTCCCATCTTATTAACAATATAGGTGATTGCGAAACCCACTACATACAGCAAAATTTTTGCGAGTGTGGGGAGCAGTCGGGGTAGAGGGGGGGTAGTAGGGGTACGGCGGGCGCAAATAACCGCACGCCCGCGTTCTACGCTTGATAAAGTCTAACCTTCTCGAGCCGAACCGTTATCACGTAGCACAAACCCTATGCGAGTGCAGACTTTTCAAATAGATAAAACCTGTCAAGTCGTGAACTTGTAAGGTCGCAATCGAGGAAGTGGAGTCTGAACGGTTTGTGTGGCGGGCTGGCGGTTATTTGCGCCCGCCGTACCCCTACTACCCCCCTCTACCCCCCACTAAGTCCAATAGCCGCCCTTTCTGCTTTATTTAATTATAAACAAAGTTGGCGGCTATTAAAACTTTGCTAAAGCAAAGTTTTGTTACGGCAGGGGGTTGATTGCGCGTCCGCTAAACGGCGAGTTTCGCAATACCAAGCCCCCCTTTTTCCGCATACTTAAAGAGTAGGTGGGCATTATTGCTTGCAAAGGCTTCAAAGTCTCTAATTTCCTCGTCCGTAAAGCCGTCTCTCATTATCCACGCATATGACGGCAGACTTATTCTCGCGGAATCAAAGCCGTGAGGCTTCGGGCGTTCAAAGTGGACGTTCACAGACTTCAACTCGTTCTCCTCTTTGAGGTGAGAATGTGTAACTAAAGTTTCATCTGCTAAAGTAATATACGGATACATCATAATAATATCTCCCCAATAACCCCCAACCCCAAATCAAGGCTCTTATAATCAATCACAAGCGGCGGCAAAAGCCGCAGTTTTTCTTTCGCGGTCAATGCCAGCAAACCCTTTTCGAGTGCGGCTTTCATGACGTCCACTGCCTTTTTATTTTTCAGCGTGATTCCAAGCATCAAGCCTTTTCCGCTAATCGCAACGACCTCGTCAAGCCCCGACAATTTCTCGCGGATATACTCGCCTTTTTTCACGACTTCGGCTAAGAAAGCGGGGTCGGAAACTTTGTCAAGTACCACCAAGCCGCCGCTTAGAACCACCGGATTCCCGCCGAAAGTAGAGCCGTGAGTGCCCGCGGTGAATACGTCGGCGCATTTCTCATTCGCAAGGCAAACCCCCGCCGGAAGCCCACCGAAAAGGCCTTTTGCCATAGTAGTAATGTCGGCTTTTTTATTAAAATGCTCACCCGCCAAAAACTTACCCGTACGCCCTGCACCTGTTTGCACTTCGTCGGCAATTACAAGCACATCTTTCTCGGCGGCAAGCCTGTAAACCTCGTCTACATACGCCTTTTCAAGCTCGACTACGCCGCCCTCGCCTTGAATGTATTCGAGCATAATAGCGCAAACAGAATCGTCAAGTTTCGCGGCTAAGTCAGCCGTGTCATTAGGCTCGGCGTGAATGAATCCTTGCACGAACGGGAAAAAGTAGTTGTGCATATCGGCTTGCCCTGTCGCCGAAAGTGTCGCTAAAGTCCTGCCGTGAAATGAACCTTTCAGCGCGATAATATTATGGCGGTTTTTGCCGTATTTGTCGAAGCTGTATTTCCGTGCAAGTTTAATGGCGCACTCGTTGGCTTCCGCGCCGCTATTGCCGAAAAACATGTTGGTGTAACCGGTGAGTTTTGCAAGTTTTTCTGCAAATTCCGCGCCGGGTTTGTTGTAGTAATAATTCGAGTTGTGCTGCAAAGTTTGCACCTGCTTACAGACCGCGTTAACCCAGTCTGCATCGCAGTACCCGAGCGAGTTTGTACCTATGCCCGACCCGAAGTCGATATAAGTTTTGCCGCCCTCGCCGACCGCGCTTGTACCCGCCGCCGTCTCCACAGCAAGCGGCACCCGCCCGTAAGATTTCATGACATAAGTGTCATATTTCTGAATTGTATTCATAACGCCTCCTTAACAATCATTGTACCCATACCCTCGTCGGTCAGCAATTCCAACAGTATGGAATGTGCGATTCTGCCGTCGATTATATTGGCTTTTTGAACCTTTTCGCGGACTGCCTTGACACAGCAGTCGATTTTCGGAATCATGCCGCCCGAGATTACACCTTGTTCTTTTAGCAGCGGGATTTCGCTTAGTTTTATGTTTGAAATCAGCGTGGATTCATCTTTGGGGTCTCTGAGCAACCCCGCAATATCGGTCATCAAGATTAGGTTTTCCGCGCCGATTGCGTTTGCAATTTCCGCCGCCGCAATGTCGGCGTTGACGTTGAAAATTTCGTCTTTTGCATTAGTTTCACTGCCCGCAATCGTAGAAATCACGGGGATATATCCCTTGTCGGTTATATCGGAAATAATCTCGGGGTGCACCTTGGTAATCTCGCCGACGTAGCCTAATTCCGCGCTCAACTGCCGCGCCTTGAGCAAGCCGCCGTCAAGCCCGCAGAGCCCAATCGCCTTGCCGCCGTTCATGCACAGCAAATCCACCAAGTCTTTATTGACCTTCCCGCTTAGTACCATCTGCACAATCTCGGCGGTCTCTTTGTCGGTGCAACGCAAGCCGTTTATGAACTTAGGCTTTTTGCCCATTTTTTTGAGTACTGCATCAATTTCCGGGCCGCCGCCGTGAACCAGCACGATTTTAATCCCACACAGCGACAGTAGCACAATGTCCGACATGACCGCCTGTTTCAACTTCTCGTTAACCATGGCGTTCCCGCCGTACTTGACGACTATAAACTTTCCGTAATATTTCTGAATATAGGGCAAGGCTTCGTTAAGAATTTTCGCCCTTGTGTTGTTTTTTATTTTCACTGTAGCTCTCCTTTAAGTCCTGTACTCCGCGTTAATTTTCACATAATCATAAGTCAAATCGCAACCCCAAGCGATGGCTTGGTTATCGGGATTATCGCCCTGCAAATCAATGACAATTACAACCTCGTCAGCCGACAAAACCTCATGCGCCGCCTCCTCACAGTAATCAACACCGACACCGTTTTGACATACAAGCACCTCGCCATTTGCGGATAGCATTTTCACCGAAACTTTCAGCGGGTCGAAATCTGCGCCCGAATACCCCGCCGCACATAAGATTCTGCCCCAGTTTGCATCGGCGGCGAAAACTGCCGCTTTAACAAGGCTTGACGAAATGACCGAGCGCGAAATTAACTCGGCGGCTTGCAGACTTGGCGCGTTTTTGACAAGGCACTCGATTAGCTTTGTCGCGCCTTCGCCGTCACGCGCAGTCTCGCGCGCTAAGTTAACCATAACCGCGCAAAGCCCGTCAAGGAAAACCGCGTAATCCTCATTGGCATCAGTGATTTCGGCGTTGCCCGCCATGCCCGATGCGAGTATGCACGCCATGTCGTTGGTGGATGTATCTCCGTCTATATTAACCCTGCTGTAGGAGTCGATGTTGGCTTCATTTAAGGCTTTTTGGAGCATTTCGGCGGATATGTTGACATCGGTTGTGATGAAACAAAGCAGTGTCGCCATTGCAGGATTTATCATGCCGCTACCCTTGGAAATGCCGCCGATACTGCAAGTTTTGCCGCCAATTTCAAACTCGAACGCGAATTCTTTCAGCCGCGTGTCGGTAGTCATAATCGCCTTGCAAGCATCGGTACTGCCAACTTCGCTCAAACAACAAGACAACAAGGGTATGTTCTGCTCGAAAATTTCCGCCGAAAGTTTCTGCCCGATTACGCCGGTTGACGCGACAATCACGTCTTGCGGGTCGAGTTTTAAGTTCTCGGCGGTCAAGTTGCACATCAGTTCGGCAATTTCCACGCCGTTTGAATTGCAGGTGTTTGCGTTGCCCGAATTGACGACAACTGCCTGTGCAAAGCCGTCTTGCAAGTGCCGCTGTGTGACGATTATCGGCGCGCCTTTTACGACGTTTTGGGTGTAAACCGCCGCCGCCGTGCATTTTTTCACGCAATAAATCATGGCGAGGTCGTCCTTGCCGCTACCTGCCTTAATGCCCGCGCGAACGCTCCCGGCTGTGAAGCCTTGCGCGGCGCAAACGCCGCCGTATACGGGCGTGAAGCCTTCAAACTCAATCATTTCATTTAATGCAGAAATAATAATGCAGAATGCAGAAATTATCCCTACAAACCCCCTTATATATTTGATTTCGTTGTCTTTATTATCGACGTGAGAATCTTTTTGATTTCCACGCAATCATATAATATATTTTCACCTTGTTTTTCGGTTAAATAGTCTGTTTTTGTGAGCAATTTCAACCAATATTCAGTTTCGGAAGCCTCTTTCAAAGCAACATACATTTTAGACAAAAAGTCTCTGCTCGATTGCCCGTTATGGGCTTCATGGGCATTTGCTCCAATACTCGTTCCGCATCGCAACAATTGCTTTGACATTATATATTCGTTTTTTTCTGAACATAGGTATTTGTACAAGTTGATAATCCTAACAGAAAAGTTCATAGTTTTTTCAAGAATTATATTTTCTTTCATAATCTAACCCATTTCTGCATTCTGCATTTTTATTTCTGCATTATCTCAAAGCACTGTACTGCCGCACCACTCGCCCCTTTGCCGAGATTATCGAACCTTGCACTCAGCAGAATCCGTTCACTGTTCGGGTCGCTGAAAACGTACAGCTCCATGCCGTCCGAGCCTGCTAAAGTATTCGCGGCGAGGAAAGTTACGTCGCTGTTTTTAAGCTCAACGCGAGTTCCCGAGTAGTGTTTTTTGTACAATTCCCGAACATCACAAGCAGTAAAATTCGGCTTCATAAGCGGGATATTGACAATCATTCCGCTGTAGTAATCATCAATCACGGGATTGAACATCGGGTCGTAAGTCAATCCGCAGACCGCGCGCATTTCGGGTTGGTGCTTGTGCGACTGTGCAAGAGCGTACAATCTCGCGCTTGCGAGTTCGGGATTCCTTGTCATTAAGTCACCCTGATACTCGTCAATGAACGCCTTACCCGCGCCGCTGTACCCTGAAATCCCGAAACAACTTATCAACGAATCCGCACTTAGCAAACCGCCCGAAACAAGCGGGTAGACCAACGCGATAAAGCCGCTCGCATAGCACCCCGGCGTTGCAACGCGCTTAGAAGTGCGAATTTGCTCCTCATGCGCTTTTGACAATTCAGGGAAGCCGTAAGTCCAGTCGGGGTGGGTTCTGTGGGCTGTTGACGCGTCGATTATGCGGGTTGTAATATTCCCCGTGCTGTCAATCAGCGCAACCGATTCCTTTGCAATTTCGTCCGGTAAGCACAAAAACGCAATGTCCGCTCGGTTCAGAAATTTCTTGCGCTCGTCTGCATTTTCGCTCAGTTCGGGGTCGATTTTGAGCAGCTCAATATCGGTGTATTTATTTAACCTTTCACGAATATTAAGCCCAACTGTACCCGACTCGCCATCAATAAATACTCTCATTTTTTTCACCTTTTTTCATAAAGTAAAGTCATTCCCGCGCCTTGTATTCCCTCCGGAAACGGCCGTATTTTGAACCCGAATTTCTCGTAGAAGCTTTCTTTGCCCTTGGCCGAAGCCGTGGTTATGTGCAGACTTTCGCCCGCCACCGCCAAGCCGTCAACATGTTTCAAAAACCCCTCGACCAATGCCTTGCCAAAGCCGTGACCTTGATAGTCGGGGTGGACGATTAATTCCGCCAAAAGCCAGTAATAACCGCCGTCTCCAAGGCCTTTGATAAGCCCCACGGCCCTGTCATTATCCTTGATTATCGAGATATATAGGGCATTTTTCAAGCCCGCCTCAAACTGCCGCTCGGAAACATTTTTCCACTTCACAGCGTCCCGCAGTGCCTTGTAATCCTCGTAAGTTATAGTTTTTTCGTAAGTTAAATTCATTTTTTACCTCTTTCTAAAAGGGGGCGGTAGGTGTACGGGGGTCTATGTCTGCGACACTGAAAGAATCGCACGCCCGCCACACAAACCTCTCATATTCCGCTTTCTCGATATGAGACTTATCCCCTTGGCGACTTGTGGGTTCGCAATAATTAAAAAGTCTATACGCACTAAAGTTTCTTCTATCTACAAAGTCTTGGGGACGAGAAAGTTATGCTTCAACAAGTGCAAGCGCGGGTCGTGCGATTCTTGCAGTGTCGCAGACATAGACCCCCGTACACCTACCGCCCCCGCCGCCCCGGCGCACCCTCGCAGTTCCTGTTATGCACGCAATTTTCCAACTTCAAAGCCGTGAAAATATCCTCGCCGAACAACTCGCACTTGACCTTAAATTCTTCAAGCGGCAAGTTTTCCAAACCTGTCTTTTTCTCGATACAAACCGCCACCAACTCGCCCGTAATCCTGTAAGCATCGCGAAACGGCATGCCTTTTTTCACGAGATAATCGGCGCAATCGGTCGCGTTCAGAAAGCCCGAAGTCGCGGCAAATTGCATAGTTTCCTTGTTAATTTTCATGGTGTGAATCATTGGGGCGAAAACTTCCAGACAAAGTTTCACGGTGTCAATCGCGTCGAAAATCGCTTCCTTGTCCTCCTGCATATCCTTATTATAGGCAAGCGGAAGGCCTTTCATCACAGTCAGCAACGCGATATTGCTCCCGAAAACTCGGCCGGCTTTTCCGCGGACAAGTTCTGCGACGTCGGGGTTTTTTTTCTGCGGCATAATGCTTGAGCCTGTCGAGTAGGCGTCGTCGAGTTCGATGAAGTTAAATTCTTGCGAACACCACAGAATTATCTCCTCCGAAAACCGCGACAAATGCACCATTATTATTGATAAGCCGCTTGCAATTTCCAAGCAAAAATCGCGGTCGGACACGCCGTCGATGGAGTTTGTAAGTTCGGCGTCACCGAAAAATCCGAGCCTCTGGGCAGTTAGTTTTCTGTCAATCGGGTAAGTCGTGCCGGCGAGTGCGCCGCTCCCAAGCGGGCAGAATTCGTCCATGCGAGTTTTCGCGTCTCGGAGTCGGGCAATATCCCTCGAAAACATCATGACGTACGCCATTAAATGATGCCCGAAAGTGACCGGTTGCGCTCGTTGCAAATGTGTGTAACCGGGCATAATCGTGTCGAAATGCGGGTTTGCAGTCTTGCAAAGCGTGTCTACCAAAGCAATCAGCAGGTCTTGCACCGCGCTGATTTCGCGCCGCAGATACAGCCGCAATCCCGTCGCGACTTGGTCGTTTCGCGAACGAGCGGTGTGCAATTTTTTGCCCGCATCGCCGATTCGCTTTGTCAATTCGGCTTCAATAAAAGTGTGAATATCCTCGGCTTCGTAATCAAATAACAACTCGCCGTTGTCAATTTCGGCGCGGATTTTCTGAAGCTCGGCGACAATTTTTTCGCTGTCACTTTGCGGGATTATCCCGGTTTTGCCGAGCATTTCGGCGTGCGCCAAACTTACCTCAATATCCTCACGAAACATTCTGCAATCAAAGGCAATCGACGAATTAAAATCGTTAACTTTACTATCAATTTCTTTTGCGAATCGACCTTTCCAAAGTTTCATTTTTTCAATTCCATGCCGCCATAACTCGCAGAAAACCAAAGTTGTTTTGCGGCATGGGGCAGACCTTTCTAAAATTTTCTATGCGTTCTCGCTAATCACTCTACAAAGCGTTTCGCCCACGTAACCGCCTCGTCCATCACCGTGAAGCCGAGCCGCTCCCAAAAGGCGTTCCCGCCTGTGTTTTCGTTGAGGCAGAACAGCGAGATTTTCGGTACGCCGTCCGCCCGCAAAGCCGCAATCGTTTTGTCCGCAAGTGCCTTTCCGATGCCGCGATTGCGGTGACTTTCCGCGACTGTGAGGTGATAAATATAGCCGCGTCTGCCGTCATTTCCGCCGAGAATTGTCCCGATAATTTTGTCATTTTCAATGGCGACAAAACAAGTATTCGGGTTCCTTTCGAGGAATTTTACGGTCACTGCCTCGGAGTCGTCACAGCCGCGCACGACCACGCCGGGGGTCTCCCGCCACAGCAACAACGCGGCGTTGTAATCGGCGGGTGTAAATTTTCTTACTATCATTTCCCTGTTCCTTATTCGAGTAAAGTCTGCATACATATATTATACATCACTATTCCGCAAATGTCAAGGTATAATATGAATGTAACCGCATATTATACACAAAATACTGCATAAACACTGCATAAATAAATTTTTTTGCGACAGATATTGACTTTTTATTTGTTCATGGTTATAATATAAGTATGAACATTATTATTAAGAACGAGGTATAAAAATATGAGGTTTAGTGAGAAATTGGAGGTTTTAATTAGGCGCAACGGCTTGAAAAAAACCGAATTCGCCGAGCAAATCGGCATAACCTACCGCGCACTCGCGAACTACATTTCGGGTTCGCGCGAACCTAAGCAGGCGGTACTTTTGCGAATTGCGGAGGCCCTCGACACCGACATGGTCTTCCTGACCGACGACGCGCGAAGCCTCGTCCTGACAAGCGAGGAGCGGTTTTACTTCGGCGCGACTTCCGAGGGGCGCGGGGTTTTGGACGCGAGGTATTACCTCGATAAATCGCGGGAGATTTTCGGCGGCGACAAGCTCTCGGAAGACGACAAACAGTCGCTTTTTTCCTGTGTCACCGAAATTTATTTTGCGGCGAAAAACAAGCACAAGGGCGGCACATTATGAGGATTTTCGCGGCCGCAATTATTCTACTCTATTGTATTTGTTTTGCGGGTTGTGTTCCTGTTGAGATACCGCCGCAAAACGAGATACAGAGCGGGTTAGACGAGGTTTTTACAATCGGTTTTACCCACACATCGACGCAGGAGGGCGAGCGGTATACCAACTATAATTATACGGCGGCGGACGGGGTGGATTTTGCGGTAAATGCGTCGATTCTCAAGGGCGATTACGGCGATTCGTTGTGGGGGAGATGTTTGTATCCGGAACGCTGGTTAGAGCGGAATCAGAGCGTTATTGAGGGCATTATCGGCAGTGATTACAGCAGTGAATTTGCGAGCACCGAAGTTAGAATTTTCATTGAAAACTACGATGATTTAATGCCTGTTTCGGAAATAATTTACAGTATAATTTCGACGATTTCACCGTTGCCGATTAACCGAAAAAACGGGACGTACATTGACCTTAGCAGGCTTCAAGTTGAAGTGTGGGCCGACACGCATATTAGGGGTTTTGATTTTTTGTATCACGATGAAAACCCGCCGACTTTGGATTATATTTACACCGAATTGGAACAGCAATTTTTGAAATATATTGAGTGGGGCCGGATAGAATCGGACGAAAATTTAGATGAAAATTTGTTTGAAAAATACACCCCCTCAAGATTAGAAAAAATTAAAATAGGCGACGAATTTTTCGAGGATTTTATAATAGTTTTTCACGAGGAACATGACGATTTTTTGGTTAATTTCAACCCTCAATTAAACTTCGGCGCGTATCCGGACAGCCAAGCGAATTACAGCGTTGAAGGCGGCTTCAAGACTATCATTACCGCACTCGGCGGCAGCCACGAAATGGGCGACGAGACCGCCGAATGGACAATCGGTTCGGACACCTGGACGTCGGTTATAACGACAAATGATGCGGGTACAATTATCAGTTTTGAAGTCTATAAAAACGGCGAGAAACTTGACATAAAAACACCCGGAATTGTCGGGATAATTCAGCCGACGCTCTCGGATTTGGAGCTTATGACGGGGGCGAGGATTACCGTTCATCGGGGCGGGGGGTATGTGGAATTTAATTAAAGTTAATCGCTATAATTGCAACAACAATTTTTTCCCGCTCCGAGAAATCGGACAATCAATTTTATTAATCAAAGTAATCGTATTTTCCCGTTTATTAATGCTCGAAATTTTATCTTTATTAACAATATACGACTTATGGCAACGTATGAATTTATCATCTAATTGCTGCTGCATTATTTTCAATTCTCCGTTAAATTCTAATGTGCGTTTTTTCGCGTGTAGACGGAGTTTGTGGCGGATATGAGTGGACTCAATAAATATAATTTCGTCCATGTCTACAAAAATAATTTTGTCATCTACGTTAACTTTTATAGCTCTCGAATTGGGGTTTTCGTTCAGCCGATTTACAGCCGTGCTGATACAATCCCCAATCTTTTTTTTCATGTCACTTTGATTATCTTTTATGATAAAATCTAACGCTTCTACTTTATATTGAAAGGTCAAAAGTGTCATTTCCGAGTGGGTGGTTACGAAGACGATAAAGGCTTTCCTGCCTTGTTTTCTAATGTGGCTCGCCAATTCAATGCCGTTTATTTTTGTTTTCAAGTCAATGTCTAAAAAGAACAACGCGGGAGTTTCTGAAGCGATATATTTGTCTAATATTTCGTCTGGATACGGCGTGGCTAAAACAATTCCCGCGTCTAAATTGCGGAATATGCAGTAATCCGATATAAAGTTGCTTATAAATTCGCAGGTTTTTTTATTATCTTCGCAGACGTAAATATCTAACATAATTTTACTGTTTCCTCCTTGAAATTTGCGCCAAAAAAACTTCACGTTTCAGTCGTTTTTTACTGTGAATATTTGGGTGAAAAATTCGTCTGAAACATCTGTTTCGAGGTACAAACCTTTAATTTTTTCTGTCAAGTTTCGCACGGTGTAAAGCCCGATTCCGCGGCCTTCTCCCTTTGTCGAAAACCCTAATTCAAACAGCTTACTTATAGGAAATTCTCGGCTTTGCCAAGTGTTTTTTATGATAAATGTTTTGGAATTAGGGTTGTTAATTATGGCAATATTCAGACACTTTTTACCCGTCTCAATTTCAGCGGCGGCTTCGATTGCATTATCTAAAAGTATACCGAGAACTTGACAAACAATTGCAGTTGACACACCTAATTTTTCAACCGGCTCACTAACCTCTATGCAGGTGTCAATTTCCTGCCCGGCGGCGGCCGATGTTTTGTAAATTAACACGCTTTTTATTTCACTTACTTGAACATTTTGCAGACTGCTCATTAGCCGGTCTTGACAAAGTAAATCTCTATTAATTTCTGTAAGTTCGCCGTAATAATATTTCTCAAGATTTTCCATGTCACCCGCATCAATATGCAGTTTGAGCGAGGTTAGAATGTTCACGTAGTCATGCTTTATGGTGCGGAGTGCGTTATAAGATTCTTCCAAGTCGCGAATGTATTTTTTAGACGATTCAATTAACAATTTCTCAGTTCTCATTGCAGTTTCTTTTGAAATATACCGCAGTGTAATCACAAACATGACTATACTTGACACGAAAAATAGTAAGTAAGCTATGTCGCTAAAGTTAATTTTCTGCTGTCCAATAGTGAATAAAGTGTCGCTAATTGTAAAGTTGAGGTAGATAAAAAACAGCGAAATACAGGCACTTATCACCATAAAATACATTGCACGATTGTTTAGAATATTCATGTCGATGCGCTTTTTGAGCGGCTTTTTCAGAAAAATTGTTGCTAAAATAACTGCACACCAGCAAATCGCGGCTATTTTTATATCAGTATGCGCGGCGTATTCAAAAGGCGGCGCGGGTTCGCGTCCAATCAAGGTACACGACAAAGTGTACATGCCCTCGACGCCGAAATAAATTGCCGCGATGTAAACCGTGAGCATTGCAACTTTTGGCGGATTTTTGTATATCACAAACCACAATATTATCATTAAAAACAAGCATAAAATCACCGTCGCCTGACCGCTCAAACCCGCAACTGCTCTGGCGATAATGGCAGTCGCAGCTATAATAATTCCGCCCACCGCATATATCAATTTCTTCTCTTTACCGACGTTGAAAATTTGCATGTTATCCATGCAAAAAATTATAAAAACGCTGAAGCAAAACGCCCCCGCAAGCATTAATATTGTCATTAGAAGCCTCGCTTTTTTGAATTTATAACTATTATATCACAAAAAAATCGAGATGTCAATACTTTGGAAGAACGGTATATTATTTTGGATAAACGGTAGAGTTTTATGTCGTTTAGTAGTAATTTTCGTTATTTAAGTCTAAATTCAACAAAGGTAATTTCGCCTGTGGTATAGTAAATTAACTTAATAAAAACACAAAATAAATCGGCGCAAAAGCTTGGAGCGGACTTTCCGTTTTGCTGTATGGGTTTTGTGGCGAGAGGTTTTAGTGTTTTTTAAGTTAATTTACTATAGACTTTATTTTGTCAAGTAAAACAAAAAGGAGGACACGAAAATGTCAAGTAAAAGTAAAATTATCATCGGTTGGGTTATCATCATTGTCGCTTGTGTGCTCTCGTTGTTAATTTCCGCGCGCAGTGCTATATTTGACGGCGAACCGCTCAGTGACACCGGTTTCATCTGGACACTTATCACATGTTTTATAGTTATCGGCGGCTATTTTTCGGTGATAAAAATTAGTAAAAAGTAGAAAATAAGTGACATCGGAATAATGAAAAAGGAGGGGATAAATGATGAAAAACAAGATACTTAAAGTCGTGTCTGTTGTTATTTTTGTGCTTGCTGTTATTGTTGTTGTTTTGGCGATTGTGCTTTAGAAACACTGATGATTGCTCGCTTTGCAAACAATTTAATCGCAATTTTATTAGTATATTAATTCAATCGGAGGTGGCGTGATATGGGCGTGAAAAAAGAAAAAACAAGTTTCATGTCAAGTGACAAAGTGAGATGGGGGCTCACCCTCATTTTGGGAATGTCGGTCGTGTTGTGGCGCGTGATTTTGCCGACTAACACTGACATAACAATGGGCATAGTAATTTTGGCGGTTATATTAGATTTAATAGTTACCGTTTCTGTGATTTTCTTGAATAAAAAAGAATTAAAAGAAGCTTTTTCAAGAAAGTTTACACTCAAAGATGTTGGCAAAATCGCGTTGTTAATTGTCGCCGATTTTGTGATAATTACTGTTTTAATTATAGTCGTTTCAATCGACGGCCAACCCCTGCCGGACCTGATGGCAAAGGCACCTGCGGCATTGGTCGCCGCGGAGTTTCAAGAGGTTTTTATGCTCGGAGCTTTTATCTCAATGGTCATCTTCGCGCCCATATGGGAAGAAATTGTTTTTCGATTGGCGGGGAAAAATTTACTGAAAAACGGAATTTTATTTGTCGCGATTACACCCTGCCTGTTTGCGTTTATTCACACCGCAAATTTTTCTATAGCGGACAATCTGTTTTACCTGGCGTCGGGCGCAATCTACGCTTGTGCTTATCTGCTGTTCAAAGATATAAGGATAGTGATGGCGGCGCATTTTGTGTGGAATTTGATGAGCGGTGTTGGGGCGTTTTTGGTGTAGCTTACAAAATTGCCGTAACCTCAAACCCACCCCCTCGCCTTAACCGCCTCCGCGACTCGTCGATGTCATCTCGCAACAATTAAATCAAACGGAATAATCATTTGATGAACTAATAGTTGATGAATACAGCCGAATAACAAGCCATTAACACAACAACCAACAATTAGAGACCTATTTGTGAATTATGCGGGGGTGAAGTAGTAGAAACTCGAAAACGGAGTGCCAGAAAAAGCGTAGATAAAGGGCTTGAGACCATTGATTTAATCCGCTAATTTATCGAATAAATTAGCCACAAATAAATTTTTTCAAAAAAGTGAACCCATAATGGGTTCACTTTATATCTTTTTACCGCTTTTCCCTGTATAATTAATTAAAAGTACACAACTTGGAGGAGCATATGAAAAAAGACTTGAAACACCTATCTTTCAGAATAAACCCCGATTTGCTGGGCAAGTTTGGGTATGTGTCGAACTACGAAAACCGCTCTATGAACGGTGCGCTGATAAAATTAGTCACCGATTACGTCGCCGAATTTGAGGAGCAGCACGGCAAAATCGCGCTTGAATTTGAGGAAGACGAGGGGGTGCTTGTATGAACATTAACGTGAAAAGATATTTGTTTCCGTTGCTCTGCGTTGTATTTATAACTTCATGCGCGGCTTTTGTTTATTTACATCGCAATGCCGCGCCGACTTATGTCGAGTTTGCAAGCAACATGAACCAATCCGGCGAATACGACGGCAAAGGCGGCCACCAAGAGGGTTCGGACGCCGATTCCGACGCCGAATCCGACGCCGAATTCACGCCGCTCAACATCAACCGCGCCACCCTCGACGAATTGACCGCTCTACGCGGCATCGGCCCCGCACTCGGTCAGCGGATTATAGATTTTCGGGAGGAACACGGGGATTTTAAGTCCGTGGAGGAGCTGTTGCAGGTGCAGGGGATTGGGGAGAGGGTTCTTGGGGGGATAAAGGAGTTTATTGTTGTTGAATAGTGTTGGTTTGTGGTGCGTAGGGGCGGGCTTCCACGCCCGCCCGCGAACCCGCGAAACGTGGCGCGGTGTCATGTAGGGAACGGTTCGTAACCGTTCCGCAAAGTCTCCGCAAGCTTTTTAATCCATGCGAATTTGCAAGGCTCCATCAACGGAACGGTTAAGAACCGTTCCCTACACCAAAACATTTACACAACATAAAATACCAAAAACCCACATAACCCAACGCCCGCAAAACATACGGGCGAACACAGTTCGCCCCTACATACGATAATATTTTCATGTGGTTGAAAATTTTTGCTGTAGGGGCGCGCATTGCGCGCCCGTGGGTGTTTCGGCGGTCGTGCGGGGTGCGGCGTTCGCCCCCCGAAACGCGGCGCGATGTCATGTAGGGAACGGTTCATAACCGTTCCGCAAAGTCTCCGCAAGCTTTTTAACCTATGCGAATTTGCATGGCTTCATCAACGGAACGGTTAAGAACCGTTCCCTACACCAAAACATTTACACAACATAAAATACCGTGATTGTGCGAGATTTACGGGCGGGCATGGAAGCCCGCCCCTACAAAAAGACACAAAACCTAACAGCCTAATACAATTATCCATTGTCAATTATCAATTATTGATTAACCCCCCGCATAGCCTCCTTCAAAATAACATCATGCGAACCGCCCTCAATTATCCCCGTAGACGAGACGAGGGTGAGTTTTGCGTTCTTTTGCAGGTCGGGAATCGACATCGCCCCGCAATTGCACATAGTGCTCCGTACCTTAGACAACGAGCGGGTTACGTTGTCCTTGAGCGGGCCGGCGTACGGCACATAGCTGTCCACGCCCTCCTCGAACGAGAGCCGCCCGCTGCCGTCGGTCTCGTACCGCTGCCAGTTGCGGGCGCGGTTTGTGCCCTCGCCCCAGTATTCCTTGACGTAATTCCCGCCCATCATGACCTTGTTTCCGGGGGCCTCATCGAACCTCGCGAAATACCGCCCGAGCATTACGAAATCCGCTCCCATAGCCAATGCAAGCGTAATGTGATAATCGTGGACAATCCCGCCGTCGGAGCAAATCGGGATGTAAATTCCGGTCTCCTCAAAGTATTTATTGCGCGCCTCGGCAACCTCGATTACCGCGCTGGCTTGCCCCCTGCCGATGCCTTTTTGCTCACGTGTAATGCAAATCGCGCCGCCGCCAATGCCGACCTTGACGAAATCCGCGCCCGCATTCGCCAAATACAGGAATCCCTCCTTGTCAACCACGTTCCCCGCGCCGACCTTGACCTCCTCGCCATATTCCTTGCGAATGTAGGCGATTGTTAATTTTTGCCACTCGGTGTACCCCTCGGAGCTGTCGATGCAAAGCACGTCTGCGCCTGCCTTTACGAGGGCGGGGACACGCTCGGTATAGTCGCGAGTGTTAATCCCGGCGCCGACTATATACCGCTTGTTGTCGTCCAAAAGCTCGTTCGCGTTTTCCTTATGCACCTCGTAATCCTTACGAAATACAAAGAAAACCAACTTTTTGTTATTATCAATCAACGGTAAGGCGTTAAGCTTGTGCTCCCAAATAATGTCATTGGCCTCGGACAACGAAATATCGGCAGGGGCAGTAATCAGCTTGTCGAAAGGTGTCATAAAACTGCTCACAGCCTCGTTTCCGTTCATACGCGAGACCCTGTAATCCCGCCCCGTGACAATTCCCAAAAGCTCAGAATGTTCCGTGCCGTCCTTTGTCACCGCCATCGTGGAATGGCCGGTGCGCTCTTTCAATCGCAGGACATCTTGCAGCGTCATATCGGGGCGCAGATTGGAATTGCTCACGACATAGCCCGCCTTGTAGCCCTTTACCTTGGCGACCATTCCCGCCTCGTCCTCAATCGACTGTGAGCCGAAAATAAACGAAATCCCGCCTTCCCGCGCAAGTGCAACCGCCATGTTGTCGTCTGATACCGATTGCATAATCGCTGAGGTGAGCGGAACATTCAAGGAAACGTGAGGACTTTCACCCCTCTTAAACTTAACAAGCGGGGTTTTGAGCGAGACATCGGACGGTATGCAGTTCGCCGAGGAATACCCCGGAATAATCAGATACTCGCCGAATGTGCGGGAGACATCGTTGGTAAAGTAAGCCATAGCAGTTTACCCCTTCCTTTATAAATAAATGATAATGCAGAATGCAAAATGCAGAAATAAGCAAATTACAACGTTTATTTCCGTCGGAAAACGGCTTGAAAAATAAATTATTTCTGCATTCTGCATTCTCATTTCTGCATTTATGTAGTGTATTACTAAAAATTCTACCACAAGCAAGGACAAATGTCAACACGGTAATTTAGACAATAAAACGCCGAAATTCTTGGTTTTTTTCTGTATTGCAAAAAGCGAAATTCTATGTTATAATAAATGTATCTGTGAAAATATCGGAGTAAATACTATGTTTAATGAGAGTGTTAGTATCTGGAATTACCTCAAAGACACCCCCAAGCCTATTGTCATTTACGGCATGGGCAATGGCGCGGATAAGATTTTGGCGGTTATGGAGCGGCGCGGGATTACCCCTGCGGCGTTCATGGCGAGCGATGAATTTGTGCGCGGCCATTCGTTCAGGGGCTTTGAGGTACGGAAACTCGGCGATATTGAGGCGCAGTTCGGCGATTTTATAATACTCGTTGCATTCGGCACGAATTTACCCGCAGTAGTCCAAAAAATTTATACTCTCGGTAATAAATACGAGGTGCTTGCCCCCGACGTGCCTGTTTACGGAGATGTTCATATGGGCTTGTTTGATGAACAATTCGTCGAGAGCAACGCCCAAAAAATCGCGCAAGTGCGGGGGCTTTTTGCGGACGAGCAGTCTAAAAAGACCTTCGACGCGCTGATTAACTACAAAATCAGCGGCAAGCTGAACTACCTGCAAGAGACGGTATCTTGCCGCGACGCCGCGATTGACCTGCTGTGTCTGAAGAAAAACGGCAGTGAAATTTTCTTCGACTTCGGCGCGTATGACGGCGATACGGTGCAGGAATTCATCGAGATTACAGGCGGGAATTTCAGCAAAATCTACGCCTTTGAGCCGGACTTTCGGAATTTCTGCAAGCTTCGCCGTCGGCACTACCTGCTCGAGCCGGACAAGCTTGAGGCGGTCAACGCCGCCGCCGCCGACAAGGACGGTGCAGAAGACTTCAACAGTGCGGGCGGGCGGCAGTCGGCGTTGTCGCCGAATGTCGGGAAGACTAAAAAAGTCGTGACAATCAGCGCGGATTCCTTCTCGGAACACCGCGCAATCAAGCCCGACTATATAAAATTCGACGTCGAGGGCGGCGAAAAAGCCGCGCTTACGGGCGCAGCGGAACTGCTGAAAAAGCACAAGCCGAAACTCGCCGTCTCGCTCTACCACCGCAACGAGGACTTGTTGGACCTGCCGCTTTTGATTAGTGGGAGCAACAGTAAATACAAGATGTATCTGCGGCGGCACGAGTATATCCCGGCGTGGGATATTAATTTATACTGTGTGTAATACGCACAGTATAAATTAGCGGACGCGCAATGCGCGCCCCTACACTATTGACAAGACAGATTCGCTGTGGTAAAATGTAAATATAATTTACATTTAGGAGGGCTTTACCATGAAAAAATTTAGATTTGCGGCGGTGCTGTTGGCGTTAGTGTTTACGCTGACGGCTTGTAACAACGACAATGACAGTGACGGACAATTGACAATTGACAATGGACAATTGACAATTGATGAGCCATACGAGCAAGATGAACCGTTAACAATTGACGAGCAAGACGAACCTTTGGCAGTCGAGGAAAACCTCGACCCGTGGGGAATTTACAACGAGGCGGCCGAGAAATTCGTGCGGTTTTGTGCAGACGGGGATTTTGCGGCGGCCGAGTCCGGGCTTAACGCCGAAATGCGGCAACATGGCGTTGACAGCGCGGCTTTGCAGGGGATTTGGGAAGCTATCGAGTTGCAAGCGGGGCCGTTCCATGAAGTGCTGGACTTTGACAATCTCGAAGCGGACGGCTATTTCATCAGCGATGTGACCTCGCGGCATGAAAATTCCGGGGTGATTTTGCGGCTTGTTTTTGACGAGGGCGGGCTTATTGCGGGGCTTTTCATACAAGGCTATCCTGTGCTTGAAAAAGCCGACACAGAGCCGATTCAGCGTGACGGTTTTGTCGATGTCCCCGTAATTATCGGCGAGGGCGGCGAGTTTCCGCTCAACGGCATACTCTCGGTGCCTGATAATGTCGATTCGCCCATGACCGCAGTCGTAATCGTACACGGTTCCGGGCCCATAGACATGGACGGCGCGGTGTATGGCATGACGCCTTATGAGGACATTGCCGAGTATTTGGCGGCGAACGGCGTGGCGGTTTTGCGGTACAACAAGCGGACCTTTCAGCATGGCGCGGCGTTGGTGGAAAAGTACGGCGAGAACTTGACAGTCCGCGAAGAAACCATTGACGATGCAGTCTTAGCCGCTGAATTTCTGCAAAAAGATGCACGAATTGACCCCGACAGAATCTTCGTAATCGGGCACAGTTTGGGCGGCATGCTTGCGCCTCGTATCCTCGAAGAAGCGTTTGCAGGGGCGGTAATTATGGCGGGCAGTCCGCGCAGTCTGCGTGAAATAATTTACGACCAAAACATGTATTTTATAAGTCTCATGGAGTCCGAGGAGGAGCGCGGTGCGGTATTGGCGCAGCTTGAGGAGGCGGGGGCGTACTTCGGCTTGCCCGCTGTGTATATCGACGAAATGGAAGCGAATCCGCCCGCTGAAATTCTCGCTGTAACCGAAAAGCCGTACCTGATTTTGCACGGCGATAAGGATTTTCAGGTCTACACCGATTCCGATTTCGGCTTGTACAAAGAAATCGCGGGAGACCGCGCGAATTTTACGTTTAAGCTCTACGAAAATCTCGGCCACATGTTTACAATCTCAACAATGGAATCCCCGACGACCGCTGATTACATCGCGGGTTCGCATGTTGAAAAAGAGCCGTTGGAGGATATACTTGCATGGCTCAAAGGTTTATAAAAGTTTTTTGATACAGGAAAATAAAAATTGATAATAAATTTGCAGAAGGGACGCCCCGTGCCGCAAAATTCCTTTAAGGTTTTGCGAGCGGGGGCGGTACGGAGGGGAAAATATGAGGAAAATTTTATTTGTTTTTCTAATTTTGGCGGTGGTTGCCGTGGTGGGGTTTTTGGCGTACCTTGAATTGCGTGTGCCGGAGATTGTTTACGTCGACGACACCACTCACTCGTGGGCGGACGGGCGCGAGATGGTTCTACGCCGACTCTACAACTCGGGCGTGGATATTGACGCCTATTTTGAGAAGGTCGAGGACATGTTAATCACGGCCGACTTCACCGACGACGAGATTTTCGCGGCGGCGTTGGCTTCGGGGACACCGGAGTTTTTCCCCGCGTTCTATTTCAGTATGCACAATCCCGATATTGCCGAAAACGAGTTTGTCTTCACGGCGATGACGCGGCAGGAGCAAGCCCCCGGGCAGGACGACTTCAACTTTAATATATCGAATCTCTACCTCGAAGTCACCACGAACGGCCCGATGATTTCGGACGTTGAGTTGCGCCCCGAAAACGCGGGAAATTCCGATACCGACAGGGTGACGATTACCCCCGTATTAAGTGCGGACGGGCGTTCGCTTGCGGTCGAGTTGGACAATATTTCAAGTTACAATTTCCTAATCAGCGGCGCGGGTTCGATGACGTTTCAGTACACCTACGACATAATTTACAGCAACCTGCTCTCAAGCACCGCGCTCGAGGAGCAACTGCTGATTGTGCACGTCAATTTCGCGCGCAGTCCCAACGGCGAGTTTATAGTAGAGTACATCAACGAGCCTTACTCGGACTTGGAAGAATACCTTTATTAAATATAGTCGATTGCAAAACTCGTCGTTTAGCGGACGGGCAATGCCCGCCCCTACAATATGCAGACGAACGACAAAACCAAATCGCCATATGTAGGGGCGCGCATTGCGCGTCCGTGAATTTCGCAATCGCCTATTTATTAAATAAAATTGGAGGAATTATCATGGCAGGAACAGTCGGCACAAACATCTTAACCCAAGTTGGATTCATTGTTGAGGACATTGAAGCCACCAAGCAGAAATTCGCGGAGTTTTTAGGT
The DNA here is from genome assembly GCA_009777155.1 of Oscillospiraceae bacterium. GTDB lineage: Bacteria > Bacillota > Clostridia > Oscillospirales > Ruminococcaceae > Ruminiclostridium_E. The sequence continues at coordinate 22,333 of WRMK01000001.1, read as the reverse complement.
CTACCTGTACCCCCGCATTTTGACGGCGGCAAGTTTGAGGTGACACAGACACAAGTAAAAGGCAAGCCCGCACCCGAGGCGAACTGCCTTATGGCGTTCTTCGACGTCGGCGCGAACTTGCAGATTGAACTTATTCAGCCCAACGAAACACCCAGTGTTTGGCGGGATTTTCTGAACGAGAAGGGCGAGGGGATTCACCACCTTGCGTTCGGGGTCCGTGGCATGGATAAGATGATTTTGAACTGCGAGAATTTCGGCATGACCTGCGTTCAGCGCGGCAAATACGGCGACGGCGGCGGCGAATACGCCTACTTAGACGCCTACAAGGATTTGAAGTGCCTTGTTGAGTTGCTGGAAAGTTATTAGTGCGATTGCCGCCCTCATTCCGAGGGCGGTTTTTTCGCGCATTTCGCAATCACAAAAACCCCCACAGTGGCGATGAACCCGCCGATTGCGCCGCCGATAAAATTCACCGCGGCAGGAAGTTGCCCGAAGTAGGCAGAGCCGATTACAGCTGCGATTCCGAGGACGGCGAGTATCACCCCGGCAACCAAAGACCGTGAGAATTTCTGCCAAAACTGTTGAAATTTTGAGTTGTTTTCCATTTTAATTTCCCCCTTTTAATAAATAAAAATGCAGAATGCAGAATGCAGAAATAAGCAAATTACAACGTTTATTTCCGTCGGAAATCGACCGTATAATTGTATAAATTTCAAGGCGCATGGCTGTTGGAAAAAACTTTAAAATGAAATTATTTCTGCATTCTGCATTCTCATTTCTGCATTAGAAATAGTTTCTGCATTCTCATTTCTGCATTAGCTGCCGAAGTCCACTTTTCATCACTATTCTACGCAAAAACGGCTGATACATGAACGGGCATTTCAGAAGTTTCAAGGTCAGCTTGAACCTTATGCCGCGTGTTGCGCCGGTGTACTTTTTTGCATAATTGCAAGTTTTTTTACCCGCGAAAACCCCCGCAAGCAGGCTTGCACTCTGCATTGCGTAACTTATGCCCTCGAGCGAACTCGGGCTGATGAACCCCGCCGCCTCGCCTATCAGAAAGGCGTTATTTTTCGCGGTGCAGAATTGCAACGGGCTTGACGGGCGCAGAACGAGGCAGGCGGTCGTCTTAATCGGCGCGTTCAAGTCAACGCCCAATCCGCCGTAATCGCGGGTGAGTTTTTGCTTCAATTCATCGAAATTTCGGCGGGCGTTCTGCGGGGTAAAACCGCCGCCGAGTATGAAACAATCGTCTTTCGACAACCCCCACGCGTAGCAGTCGGTCAGCTTCGAGTCGAAAATGCTGTAGTAATACGGGCAGGAATTTTCCGCCTTAAACCACTCCTGAATCGAAAGGTAGGTCTTGATTTTTTTGCGCGGAAATACCGCGTTTCGCACTATCGATTTCGCGCCGTCCGCACCTACAATATACCGTGCCGTCACGGTTTTGCTCTCGCCGTTACGGCTGTAAACAACCCGCCAAAACTCGCCGACTTTCTCAACCGCAACAACCACACAGCCGCCCACGACCTCAACATTTTCGGGTATCAGCGACCGTAACCACAGGTCAAACTTATGCCTGTCAATGTTGATGTAAAACCGCTGGTAATGCCCCACGAGCGGTTTTCCCGAACGGCTCGTGTCAATCACACGAACGCTGAAAATCTGCGGGTTCACCAAAATATTTTTGGACAAAGTAAGTCCAAAACTCGCCAAAGCCTTTTGCGCGTCCGGCGCAAGCAGACCGCCGCAAGGCTTGCGGAAGCCGTTGTCGGTGTCGGCGCAATCGCAGTCAGTATCAGTATCAGCGGACTTTTTATCAAGCGCAATCACCCTAAATCCCGGCGGCAGATACCGCGCCAAAGTCGAGCCGGCAGGGCCGAGACCGATTATTGCAATGTCGTAAATTTTAGTTCCACCCCCGTAAATAAATGAGAATGCAGAATGCAGAATGCAGAAATAATTTAATTTTCAAGCCGTTTTCCGACGGAAATCGACCGTATAATTATATAAATTACAACGCGCATGGCTGTTGGGGACAACAGATAAATTTAATTATTTCTGCATTCTGCATTCTTATTTCTGCATTGCTTTCGCCTTCAAATAAGCATTAATGAACCCGTCCAAATCCCCGTCCATGACTGCGTTTATGTTGCCTACCTCGAAGCCGGTTCGGTGGTCTTTCGCCATCGTGTACGGCATGAAAACGTAGGAGCGAATCTGCGCGCCCCACGCGATTTGCAACTGCTCACCTTTGATGTCGGAGATTTTTTCGAGATGTTCGCGCTCTTTAATTTCAATCAATTTTGACTTGAGCATACGCATGGCGTATTCGCGGTTTTGCAGTTGACTGCGCTGTGTTTGGCAGGCGCAGACAATGCCGGTCGGCTTGTGGGTAATTCGCACTGCCGAGCTGGTTTTGTTGACCTTTTGCCCACCCGCGCCGCTCGCTCTGTAGACCTCGAAATCTATGTCCTCGTCTCGTATTTCAATCGCCACATCTTCATCAATTTCGGGCATAACTTCGAGACTGGCAAAGCTCGTGTGCCGCCGCCCCGAAGAATCAAACGGCGAGATTCTGACAAGCCTGTGAACCCCATGCTCCGACTTCAACAAGCCGTAGGCGTTCTGCCCCTGAATCAGCACCGATGCCGACTTTATCCCCGCTTCTTCGCCGTCCAAATAGTCGAGCAAAACGACCTTGAAATCGTGCCGCTCCGCCCACCGCGTGAACATGCGGTAGAGCATTTCGACCCAGTCCATGGCCTCGGTGCCGCCTGCGCCCGCGTGCAGAGCGAGTATGGCGTTTTTGCCGTCGTACTCGCCCGAGAGCAGGGTCGTCATCTTCTGCTTGTCAAGCTCGGCCTTGACTTTCGCCGCGGTCTCTTTGATTTCCGCGACGAGCGAAATATCGCCGTCCTCCTCGGCAAGCTCAACCATGGTGACGACGTCCTCGTAATCGGCTTTGAGCCGCAGGAAAGCGTCGCGGGTGTTCTTCATTGCACCCGATTTTTGGTTGACAAGCCGCGCGTTTTCGGTGTCGCTCCAGAAATCGGGCGACATCGAAAGTTCCTCAAGCTCGGCTATTTCTTTTTCGAGCCGCTTCAAACCCAACGCCTCGGAAAGTTCGGCTATTTCGGGCTTCATGGCGGTGAGTTCCGCACGGATTTCATCGTATTCTAACATGGTTTTACCTTTCGTTGATTTAATTTTACGCAACATCTATCTAATGCGGGCGGGCATTGCACTATTGCGGGCGCGCATTGCACTATTGCGGGCGCGCAATGCGCGCCCCTACTTATAGACGGAGATTTTTTCAAACCCATCAAGCAACTCGCCTGTGTGTTTGAACGCCTTGTTGACACCCCGCGCAACGCACTCCACGGGCTTGCTTGCGGGTATGCAGGGCGCGCCGACAAACGCCGTAATCAGCCTGTCCAAGCCGCCCAAAAGCGCGCCCCCGCCCGTAAGTATAACGCCGTTTGTGTGTATATCGCCGACCAATTCCGGGGGCGTTTTCTCGAGTACACCCCGAATTGTCGTTATAATATCGTCAATCCCGGGCGACAAGGCCTCGTGCACGTCAAGGTCGCTGATTTCCACCCTGCCGGGTAGGCCGGTGAGGACGTTTCTGCCCTTGACGAACATCTTTTCCGAGCCGTCGGGGTCGAAGACGTTTGCGAGGGTTTTCTTGGCGGTCTCGGCGGTCTTCTCGCCAATCATCAAGCCGTATTTGCGGTGCATGTATCGGATAATCGCGGCGTCCATTTTGTTGCCGCCCATTTTAATCGAGGCGGCACTGACAATGCCGTTGAAAGAGGCGATTGCAATATCGGTTGTACCGCCGCCGATGTCAACCACCATCACGCCTTGGGGCTTGGTTATGTCCACCCCCGCGCCGAGCAACGCCGCCACCGGCTCGTCAATCAGGTAGACCTTCCGTGCGCCCGCAAGCTGTGCCGTTTCGACCAATGCGCGTTTCTCAACTTCGGTGACAAAAGACGGCACGCAAAGCACCACCCGCGGCTTGACCAACATGTTTCCGCTGACCTTGCGAATGAACTCGCGCACCATGATTTCGGTCATGTAATCGTCGGAAATCACCCCGTCCCTGAGCGGGAACGCGGCGATAATGTACTCGGGGGTTCTGCCAATCATGTCGTAGGCTTCGGTCCCGACCGCGATGACCTTGCGCTTTTTCTTGTCATACGCGACAACGCTCGGCTCCGAAAGGACGATGCCTTTGCCGCCGATGGTGATGATTACGTTCGCAGTGCCGAGGTCCATTCCGATGTCTACAGCCATCTCGTATACTCCTTCTTAATCTAATGCAGAAATAATAATGCAGAATGCAGAAATAAATATAATTACAACCCACATATCCGTCGGCAAACAACCTGATAATCAAGTTATTTCTGCATTCTGCATTCTGCATTCTGCATTAAAACGGTTTTGTCGTTTTCAAGTTTCCCCTCAATCACAAGCAGTAACAATTCCCGCAATTTTTCGCCGATTTGTGCGCCTTTGTAACCCGCTTCGAGCAAATCCGCGCCGTTGATTGCCAACTGTGCGAGGGAGTAGCAGTCGCCGCGGGCTATGATTGCGCGGGCTTTGTCGGCTAAGATATACTGCGATTGCCGCTGTGTTTTTACGAAGTCGGCTTTCGCGCTGTCGTCGGCTTTTTTCACCGTGCAAAGCTGCTCGATTGTCTCCAATCCAAATTTGCACAGCAGTTTCTTGACACTTACATCATCGCTCGAAAATTCCTCGTCGTGGTGCTTAACCAGCAGTTTCACGCGGTCAATCGCGGCGTTGTCGTACCGCAAACGGCGCATTACCCGCCGCGCAATCTCCGCGCTACGCTCGGCGTGGCCCTTGAAACTGCCGCTGTTATTCACGAGCCGGTAACACTCGGGCTTGGCAATATCGTGGAAGAACATCGCGATTCGGGGCAGCCGATTTTCGGGCAGCGGCGGAATCGCGGCGATTGTCTTCGCAGTATGGGTTAGGACGTCGTAGATGTGGTAATTATTGCGCTGATTGAAGTTCACACAGGCGAGTATTTCCGGCACAAAGACCCCCAAAACGTCATAATACTGCAAAATTATACTCTCGGTATAACGCCCCATCAACATTCGGTCGAACTCGGCGCGGATTCTTTCGGGAGCGATTAAATTCAGGCGGTCTTTGAGTTTGAGCAGTGCTGTTCCTGTTTTGGGCTCACATGAAAATCCGCGCTCCGCCATGAACCGCAAACCGCGCATAATCCGCAGTGCATCTTCGGTAAAGCGTTTCTCCGGCTCGCCGACACAGCGCAGAATCCCGCGCCCCAAGTCACTTTCGCCGCCGAACAGGTCAATCAGGCCGGTCTTGTCGGAGTAGGCCATGGCGTTGACGGTGAAGTCGCGCCGCGCCAAATCGGACTTCAAGTCGCGTGTGAAGGTCACCGAGTCGGGGCGGCGGCTGTCGCTGTAGTCGCCGTCGGTGCGGAAGGTGGTGATTTCGATTTTGGAGGTGTCTGTAATCAAGGCAATCGTGCCGTGTTTTGCACCTATATCTATGGTTTTGCAGTCGCTGAAAACCTGCTTGATTTCATCGGGAACTGCGCTTGTGGCGATGTCGTAGTCGGGCGGTTCTGCCCCTGCCAGCATATCCCGCACACAGCCGCCGACCGCGTAGGCTTCAAAGCCGGCGGTCTCGAGGGTGGTTATTATTTGGTTGACGTTTTCGGGGAATTGCATAATTTTTCACCGTGTTTAATTTTTTGGTTGTTTGTATATTTTTTCAACGTAGGGGCGAACTGCGTTCGCCCGTTGGTTTTATGGTGGTTGCGGGGGTTTTGGGGCGTGCATCGCCCAAAAATTTTCCGCGGTTGTGTGGGTTTGCGGCGGGCGTGTGGGGGTTTTGCGGACGCGCAATGCGCGCCCCTACATTCGATTATATTTTTCATGTGGTTGAAAATTTTTCACGTAGGGACGACCGCCCTCGGTCGTCCGTGGGGTTTTTTGAGATTGCGTGGTATTTCCTGTCGTCGGTAAATTTTATTGTAGGGAACGGTTCGTAACCGTTCAGTATATTTTCGCAATTTCGTAATCGTTCCGTATGTTTCGGTGGTGTTTCCATGGCGGTTGCGGGGGGTTCGCGGCGTTGTAACCGTTCCGTTTATGAGGTCGTTGAAACATGCGGAACGGTTACGAACCGTTCCCTACATAACACCGCGCTGTGTATCGGTAGGACTGCGGCGGTCATGCGGGGTTTTGCGGACGCGCCGTGGAAATCCCGCCCCTACATTCATAGATGTTTTCCTGTGGCCAAAAATTCCTCACATCGCCGAAATCTTCTTGAGGCTCTCCCCATAAGGCGCACGACAAACCCCCTTCTCCGTAACAATCGCCGTAATCAAATCGGCAGGCGTGACATCGAACGACGGATTATAAATTTTCACGTCCTCGGGGGCGAGTCTCTCGCGGAAATACCCGCTGTGAACCTCATCGTCGGGGCGGGTCTCAATCGGTATTTCCTTGCCGTTTTTGCAACTCAAATCAAGCGTAGAGGTCGGGCAGAATACATAAAAAGGTATTCTGTAGTGTTTTGCAAGGACGGCAATCATGCTCGTGCCGATTTTATTTGCGGTGTCACCGTTCGCGGCGACACGGTCGCACCCGACAAAACAGGCGTGAATCCTGCCCTCAGCCATGACCTTGCTCGCCATCGAGTCGCAAATCAGCGTGGTGTCAATGCCGCCCTCGACAAGCTCAAACGCCGTCAGCCTTGCCCCCTGCATGAGCGGGCGGGTCTCGCAGCAGTAGACCTTGAAGTTGTACCCCCGCTCGGCACCGAGAAAAATCCCGCCGGTCGCAGTCCCGTAGCGCGATGTTGCCAGCGCGCCCGCATTGCAGTAGGTCAGGATTCCCTGCCTGTCTTTCACGAGCGAAAGTGCATACTCGGCGATACTGCGGCAGGTCGCGACGTCCTCGTGCTGGATTAATCGGGCTTCCCGCCACAATGCTTCAAGGATTTTCTCGCGGTTTTTGCCCGAAGATTTCACGGTATTTCGCGCAACATTCATCATGCGGTCGAGCGCTTTGCTCAGGTTCACGGCGGTGGGGCGGGTGGCGTTGAGGTAGTTCCGCAGTTCCTTCAAAGTCGCGCTGAAATTGGCGGTTTGCGGTATACTTTTCGCCAAGACAAACAGCGCGTACCCCGCGAAAATCCCGATGGCGGGCGCACCGCGAACCTGCAAAGTCATGATGGCGTTTTTCATTTCGGCGGCAGTTTTCAGGTTGAGATACTCGATTTTGCCGGGTAATTTCGTCTGGTCCAAAATAACAACAGCAGTCTCATCTTCCGACAATTTAACATTATCATACATAAATATCACCTTATCCATACAAAGTAATCTGTAACAACGTCCCCGGGTCGATAATTCGGTACTTGCGCCCGGTCTTTTTTGCGTAACTCACAGTCTGCATAGTCCCGCCGCGTTTGCCGTCGTAGACCGCCAAGAGCAGGTCGCAGGTGTCCACCAAATAGCGGTTGCGGAGCTGCATACAGCCGTCAAAATACGGCGTATCACTGACGAAATGCACCAAGTCGGCGTACTCGAGCATGCTGTGATACTTCGCCTGCTGTTCCGCGCTCCAAGTGCGTTCCTGCCCCCTGCAAGGGATAATCGCGTTGAATTTCACACGCGGATACCGCCGTTTGAAGCCGATTACAACATCGCCGAACAGCATATCCGCTCCCAGAGCCATTCCGCACTGAAAAACCGTGAAGTCGTTGTCGGTCAATTGGTCGATTTCGGCATGCAACGCCGCTTTAAGCTCGTCGATACTGTTGTCGCCGAGCGCCTCGTAAAGCTTTTGCAGGCGATACCCCGTAAAAGAGCAGACCTTATTTGTGTAATTCATATTTTCACTAAGCCCTTTCCGCAGGGGAGCGCCGCTTGCGGCTTTATTTCCCGCACTAATGGGGTTAATTTCCAAGGTTTTCGTCCCCATTTTGGCTATACTAAGTCTAAGTATAACACATTTTTACAGATATTGCAAATATTTTTCAAAAAACTCTTGACTTATTTTCCTAACCGTGATACAATGTAACGGTGTTAGGTAAATTCAAGTATCTGCTATACTTGCGGACGGGCAATGCCCGCCCCTACATAATGCGGACGTGTTACAGGGTGAACCCAAAATGTAGGGGCGCATAATGCGCGTCCGCAGATTTCGCAATCGACAAGGAGGGCCTCATGGACTACGACAAATTAGCGGTTGAGCTTATGGAAAAAATGCTGGCACTTCACAAGTCAAAACTGCACAGGAACATCAACGAAGCCTTGCACGGCGAGGCGTTTATCCTGCAATACATAGCCATGAACACCGGGCGCGACGGCGGCGTTTTGCCGGGTGACATCAGCCTTGAGATGAGCGTAAGCTCGGCGCGGGTCGCCGCGGCACTGAAAAATTTGGAGAACAAAGGCTTCGTCACCCGCCGAATCGACAAGAGCGACCGCAGGAAAATAATCGTCGAAATCACCCCGCAAGGCAAGGATTCCGCCGATAAGTACTACTCGAAAATAGTCGATGAAGTCACACGGTTCCTGCAATTGTTGGGCGAGGGCGACGCGAAAGAATATGTAAGAATAATGGGCAGAGTCGCGCAGGCAATGCCCGAGTTGTGGGAGAACTGGCGTTTATGTTGAAATTAGTTGTAAAAATAATAAGTATCTTGGTTATTGTCGCAATATTATCAAGTTGCGGGGCGAAATCACCGTCCGTTGACGATGACAACTCGTCGGGGTTTACAGCTTCCGACCCTGACAACCCAAGCAACTTTACACCACAAAACCCCGACAACTCGTCCGAGTTTACACCCCAAAATCCCGACAACCCAAATAGCTTTACAGACCCCGAATCCGACAACCCAAGCGGCTTTACAGACCCAAATTCTGACAACTCATCTGAATTTACACCGCAAAACCCCGACAACCCACAAAGCTTTACAGCTGCCGAATTAGCGCAGATTATCTTAGAAAGTGTAGACTTCCCCGTCATGACCCGGCACGAAACTCAAGACGACATCGAGGTCTTCGTACCCGGGATTGACTTTGAAGCCATAGCCGAAATCGCCTGCTACCAACAGGCTCTGACAGTGCATTTAGCGGAAATCATCGTAATCAGACCGCAACCGGGCGAGCTGAACGCCATTATGGACTTTCTGCGGACACGGCAGTCGAAACTCAAAGACGAGTTGGCCTTCTACCCGCTACAGCAAACCGCCGCCGACGCCATGAAAGTGGGCAACAAGAACGGCTACGCCTACCTCATATGCCACGAAAATGCACCCACGGCTGAAAAAGTTTTACTCGCCTATATTGAATAGATATGCAGGGGCGAACGCGGTGTGTCGGCAGGGGGCAGGGGGTCTATGTCCGCGCCGAGTGCGGTGTCGCGTGCATTGCACCGCCCGCACACACAGACTGTTTAAGCCCCACTTCCTCGATTGCAAACTTATAAGTTCACGACTTAATAGGTTTTATCTACTTGAAAAGTCCGTACTCGCATAGGGTTTGTGCTATCTGATAACGGTTCGGCTCGAGAAAGTTAAACTTTATCAATCGCAAACGCGGGCCTGCGAAACCGCACTCGGCGCGGACATAGACCCCCTGCCCCCTGCCGACACACCGCCCGAAAGTCCCTGTAAACCTAATCAAGTATACACCATAAAAATAATAAATATAAACAAAACGAAAGGAATTTCCCCATGATTCAAAAAATGAGCGTACGCAAACCATTCACGGTTTTAGTAATGGTAATCCTGATTACCGTCCTCGGCGTGGTGTCGTTCATGAACACCACGACCGACCTTATCCCCAGTATTAATCTGCCTTACGCGATTATCGTCACCCAATACGGCGGCGCAACGCCCGAGCAGGTCGAGGCCGACGTAACCACCCCGATTGAGGGGCGAATGGCGACTATCAGCGGGATTCAGCAGGTTACGTCCACCTCAAGCGAGCACGTTTCGATGGTGTTTCTGGAATTCACCGACAGCACAAACATGGATTTCGCTTCGATTGAAATTCGTGAAGCCATCGACATGATTACCCTGCCCGACGGTGCGGCAAAGCCTTTCATCATGCGGCTTAACCCCGATATGATGCCGGTCATGGTCGCGTCGGTCTTTGCAGAAGGCTTGAACATGAGCGAGTTGTCCGACTTCACGAAAAACCGCGTTGTACCTGCGTTTGAGGCAGTACCGGGCGTGGCATCGGTGTCAACGTCGGGCCTACTCCAAAACCAAGTCTACATAATTCTAAGCGAGAGCAAAACCGAGCAGGTTCAAGCGGCAATTAAAGCCGACATTGACGCGGCAATGGAGGCAGCAATCGCGCAGTTCACCGCAGACGCAATCGCCGCCGCCACCGAAGCCGCCGCCGCCGAAATGGAGGCACGCGCCGCCGAGCAGATTACCGAGCTCGTAATGCAAGGCATGCCGCCCGAAGATGCCGAGGCGTTGGTAATGCAACAGATGCTTGAAATGCAGTCGCAAGATTTTGATATGGGCGAATTTGACATGAGCGAGTTTGATATGAGCGAGTTTGGCGACAGTGGCGAATTTGGCGAGATGGGCGATTTTGGAGACATGGGTAACATGGATTTCGATGAAATGATAGCGCAAATGTTGTCAATCGAGACCATTCAAGGCATATTGTTTGCACAGAATTTCGCGATGCCCGCCGGGTTCATTGACGACGACGGCGAGGACTTAATGCTGCGTGTCGGCGACAGGCTCGGCTCTGCTGATGACGTGAAAAATCTACTGCTCTTTGAAATGCCGCTCGGTGAGCTTGGCACGCGGGAAATCCGCTTGTCGGACGTCGCCGATATTATCATAACCGACAACGGCGACACGCTCTACACGCGGGTTAACGGTAGCCCCGCAGTCATGATTACCATACAAAAGCAGACCGAATTTTCCACATCGGACTTGAGCAACAGAATCAACGCCGAAATGGAGCGATTGACAAGCAGAAACAGCGATATTGGCCTTGAATTTGCGGTGCTGATGGACCAAGGGCATTACATAGATATTATAGTCGATTCAATCCTGCGAAATCTAATCTACGGCGGGCTTTTGGCGGTCATAATTCTGCTGATATTCTTGCGGGATTTGCGGCCTACGCTAATCGTAAGTATTTCGATACCGGTGAGTTTAATGCTGGCGTTTTCGCTGATGTATTTCACGGGGATTTCGCTGAATATCATCTCGATGTCGGGGCTTGCGCTGGGAGTCGGGATGTTGGTGGACAATTCTATTGTAGTAATCGACAACATTTTCCGACTTCGCAACGAGGGCTTGGCGACAAAGCGCGCCGCCGTGCAAGGCGCGGGCGAGGTTGCGAGCGCGATTACCGCGAGTACACTTACCACAATCGCGGTATTCCTGCCAATCGTCTTCACACAAGGGCTGACGCGGCAGTTGTTTACCGATTTAGGGCTTACGATTGCATACTCACTGCTTGCAAGCCTGCTGATTGCCTTGACGGTAATCCCGGCGGCGTCGAGCGGCATGTTCCGCAAGATGAAGCCTAAGGACAGCAAGTTTTTCAGCCGTATTGCAGACTTTTACACTAAGTTATTGCGCGGTGCGTTAAAGGCGAAAATCGCCATAGTTTTGGTGACAATGGCGGCAACTGTGCTTTCGGGCTGGGTGGTCTACTCAAAAGGTACTGAATTCTTCCCGAGCATGGATTCGGAGGAAATCAGCGTGAATGTCGGGCTTGAGGACGGCACGAGTTTTGAGGATGCCGTGAAGATTGCCGAGGCCTTGAGCGCGCATATTACTACGATAAGCGATATTGAGCATGTCGGGGTCAATGTCTCGAGCGGGGGCATGATGGGCATGATTGGTGAGATGTTTGGCATGGGCAGCATGGGCGGCGGGGGCGATTACGGCGTGGATATTTATTTGCTACTGGTCGATTCGAGCGAACGGACTATGTCGAATTACGAGATTTCCGAGAAGATTATGCAAAAAGAGGCCGAACTCGGCGTTGAGATTAATGTAACCTACGATTCGGGCGCGGAAATGTCGATGCTGACCGGTGACGCAATATCGGTGCGGATAACCGGGCGTGAGCTTGATAACATTCGCGATACCGCCCTTGATGTCGCCGAGATTATCCGCGGTGTACCCGGCGCGATTAACATTGACGACGGCTCAGACGAGGCTACGCCTGAGTTGCGGGTACGAGTGGACAAAGACGCGGCAATGGCGAAAGGCTTGACTACCGCGCAGGTCTACATGGCAGCAATGGAGGCGGTCGCCAATCCCGAAACTAAGATGTCAATGAGCTTTTCGGGGCATGATTATCAGATTATAATTCAAGACAGCGACTGGGTCGAGCCGGGGCGCGAGGCGATTGAAAACCTTGAAATTATCTCACCGCAGGGCGAAATCGTAATCCTCGGCGACATTGCGGAAGTCTATGACGACGTCGGTTTTTCGTCAATCAGCAGAATCGACGGAGCGCGGACAATGAGCGTACGCGGCGAGATTGAGCACGGCTACAACGTGGGCCTTGTGAACGCTGAAATTGAGCGGTTACTCGCCGATTATACCCCGCATGAGGGCTGTACCGTGTCGGTGAGGGGCGAGGCGGAGTCGATTGCGACGGCCTTCCGCGACCTTTATCTGATGCTGTTGCTTGCATTGATTTTCATCTATCTGATAATGGTTGCACAATTCCAGTCGCTGTTGTCGCCGTTTATCGTAATGTTTACGATACCGTTGGCGTTCACGGGCGGGTTTGTGGCACTGCTGATTACCGATATGTTACTCTCAATCGTGGCAATGATAGGGCTGATACTGCTTACAGGTGTTATCGTTAACAACGGCGTGGTGTTTATCGACTGCGTCAACCGGCTTAGGCGGGAGGGTTACGCCAAGAAAGACGCCTTAGTCGAAGCCGGCCGAATCCGTCTGCGCCCGATTCTAATGACCGCGCTGACTACGATTGCCGCCATGAGCACCATGACAATCGGCATGGGAGTAGGCACCGAAATGGTTCAGCCGATGGCTGTGACGGTAGTCGGCGGGCTGATTTACGCGACGCTGATGACGCTGTTCGTCGTGCCTTGTATGTATGATTTGCTACATCGGAATAGGGATATGACACGGAGTGAGGATTTGGATTATGATAGGTTTGCGGAGGAGAATGCGGTTAGTGGGGGGACGATTTAGGGGTTGGATAAGGAAACGGCGGCTTGTGGGCCGCCGTTTTCTATTAAATAACCGCCTTCTTCGTAACAGCAAAAAAACTAATCTCCTCATCGGAAAGTTCCTCGTAAGGCTTGTTTTTCTCCTTGCAATAACGGCGCAGAGCCAGCATGTCAAAGTCTTTGTCAGACGGGACGGCAAAGATACCGTCGGTTGCCATTTCGTCGAGTTGTAAATATTCGTTATTCATGTTGATTTCCTCCATAATACTTGTTAAGTAAACCGTCAAAACTTTTTCCCTCGATTATCATTCTTTGAGAACGCCCGATTTGAACAGCGCCGAGTGCTTTTTTGTAGTACTCAATAAGATTGGTCTTTGCATCAAAATACACATAATCATATCCGTTGTCTTGAGCCAACTTGCAGGCAAACGCGAACAAATGCCCGCCGACACCAATATATTTCCCTGTTCTGCCGTAGTTATGAGGTGCAGTTTCGATTATATCAATATGCACGGCGGCGTTTGCCGGGACAATTTTTAACGCTATCAAACCCTGTATTTGTGGGGTTCCCATGATTTTCAATGCGTAAATTTCGTAATTATTTCTCAGCGGAACAGACCAATCAAAGTTCCAGCCCGAATAATCTTTTTTCAAGGGTCTGATTCTCTCGATAGTCGTGTCAACGATTTTCTCGGTTTCTCGTTCCACCAAACAAGGTGTAAGCGCATCAATTTGAATATCTATCTGCATTTTTCAACTCTCCCTATGCCTATTATACATTATTTTTTTGCTTTTGTCAAGGCGAAAATTCCAATTCGCCGTCCACCCCCAAAAATTTCCCCAAAATTCTTGACAACCCACCCCAAATTATGTATAATTAAAGTATGTGACTATCTTACAAACGAAAGGAAGAAAAAAACATGTCAAACTCGGCACGTAAAATCATAATCATAGGCGCGGCGGGGCGCGATTTTCACAACTTCAACACTTTTTACAGGGACAACCCGGCTTACAAAGTCGTGGCGTTCACGGCCGCGCAGATTCCCGATATTGCGGGGCGGAAATACCCGGCGTCGTTGGCGGGCGGACTGTACCCGGACGGGATTCCGATTTATGAACAGAAAGACCTTGAAAAGCTGATTAAAGACTTAGATGCGGACGAGTGCGTCTTTGCTTACAGCGACGTGACTTACAACACCGTCATGGGCATCGGCGCGATGGTTAATGCGGCGGGCGCGGATTTCACCTTGCTCGGCCACAAGAACACCATGATTAAGTCTAACAAGCCGCTAATCGCGGTCGGCGCGTCGAGAACCGGTTGCGGCAAGAGCCAGACTTCCCGCAGAATAGTCGAGATTCTTATGCAAAAAGGGCTGAAAGTCATTGCTATCCGTCACCCGATGCCTTATGGGGACTTGGAGGCGCAGAAGGTTCAGCGTTTTGCAGTTATAGACGACCTCAAAAAGCACAATTGCACAATTGAGGAAATGGAAGAATACGAACCGCATATTACCCGCGGAAACGTAATCTACGCAGGTGTGGACTACGAGGCGATTCTGCGCGCCGCCGAAAACGACCCCGACGGTTGCGACGTAATCCTGTGGGACGGCGGCAACAACGACTTCCCGTTCTACAAGCCCGATTTAATGATAACAGTAACCGACCCGCACAGGCCCGGCCACGAGCTGGCGTATTACCCCGGCGAAGTGACGGCGCGGATTGCCGATGTAATCGTGATTAATAAGATTGACAGCGCGGATTTTGCGAATATTTTGGCAGTGCGCGAGAATATTGCACGGGTGAATCCGGGCGCAGTCGTGATTGATGCGGCGAGTACAATCAGCGTTGAAGACCCCGCGCTAATCAAAGGTAAGCGGGTGTTAGTCATAGAAGACGGCCCGACTTTAACCCACGGCGAAATGAAAATCGGCGCAGGAGTTGTAGCGGCGAAGCGGTTCGGCGCGGCTGAAATTATCGACCCGCGGCCGTTCGCAGTCGGGAAATTAGCGGAGACTTATCGCATTTACCCCAACATAGGCACGTTACTCCCTGCAATGGGTTACGGCGAGGAACAAATGCGCGACCTGACCGCGACAATCGAAGCCGTAGACTGCGATGCCGTGGTAATTGCCACGCCCATAGACTTAGGCCGCGTCGTAAAAATCAACAAGCCGCACACCCGCGTAGAATACAGCCTGCAAGAAATCGGCAAACCCGATATGGAGGATGTTTTGGCGGATTTTGTTAAAGGTTTGAAATAGGTTGTGGGGGCGGGTTACTACGGCGCGCCCGCCCATACCCGATTGGGCGAAAAGGCGTGAACGCTGTAGGGGCGCGCAATGCGCGCCCGCATATAGACCGCAATGCGCCCGCCCGCCAAATCGCACTTACAAACCTTGCTGTACATGCGGGCGAACACAGTTCGCCCCTACACTGAAAAAATTTTTATGTCGTTAATAATTCACAATGTTGTAGGGGCGGGTTACTATGGGTTCGCCCGTAATCCCACGGAAACGCGAGGGCTTAAAGGCGTGAATCGCAGTAGGGGTGCAGGGGTCTATGTCTGCGCCACCTCAAAGAAACCGCGCGACCCGCCCTTGCACTTGGCGAAACATAACCCTCTCGTCCCAAAAATTTTGTAGACGGAAGAACCCCTTTCGGGGGCAGACTTCTTATGCACAGCGAACCCACAAGCCGCCAAGTGGAACACTCATTGTCGATGTTGCGTGGGCTGAACGGTCTCTGCCGCGGGCGCACGGATTCTTTGCGGTGTCGCAGACATAGACCCCTGCACCCCCACTGCCCCCAAACAACTGCTCCGCTAATTAAATCCAAACTATTTCTGCATTCTGCATTCTGCATTCTGCATTATTCTGAAGGGACACACTATGAATCGTATTAACAAGCTATTATTCATCGCCGTGGCGGCAGTCATAGTTATTTTGGTTGCGCTGACTGCTACTGTGGTTATGACCGACCACGAACACCATGACCGCCCGCTGTTCATCGGCGTACTCATCGCGCTTTTTGTGATTATTGCAATCCTTGTGGTGTCCTACACGATGATTTTGAAAACCCGCAAAGCCATGGCAGAGCAGACGGCGCGGCTCCACGCTATATACAATTCGATTCCCGCTTTGGTGTTCACTAAAGACCTGAATAATCTCTACACAAGCTGTAACAGTACCTTCGAGCGGGAGTTTGGCGTGACAAAGGAAGACATAATCGGGCAGGATTATGACGCAATGTACACCACCGATAAAAACACGCCCGCCGAGTTCTACGCGAGCAATCAGCGGGTCTTGAAAGAACGCGAGACCATTGTCACCGAGAACTGGTATACCTACCCGGGCGGTGTCCGCAAAGCCATGCAGATTATCCGCACGCCGCTTGTCCAAAACAACACCGTAATCGGACTTTTAGGCATTGCGACCGATATTACCGTCCGCAAAACCGCCGAAAAAGCCGCCGAGGAAACACACCTGCGGATAAAGACAATGCTCGACGCAATCCCGATTGTCTGTGCTTTAATCAAGGAAGATTTAACAGTTATCGACTGCAACGAGACCGCCTTCAAACATTCGGGGTGCAAGACCAAGCAGGAGTTTTTCGATAATTATTACAAAGTCTTCCCCGAAAAACAGCCCGACGGTGAAAATACGTTGGAGAAACTTAAAAAGTATGCAAAAGTCGCCGTCCAAAAGGGTTACAATAGCTTTGAGGCGGTGTATCAGACGACTTTGGGGGTTCCGCACCCCGTTTTGGTGACACTTGTGCGGATTGACGATTACAAGGACGGCTTTGATAATGTACTCCTTTCGACTGTGCAGGATTTAACCCAACTCAAGAGCATGACGGCGCGGATTGAAGCGATGATTGACAACCTGCCCGGCATGGTGTTTCAGCATCTTTACGACCCGCCCGAGTATACATATACTTTCGTAAGCAAGGGCTCAAAGGAGCTTATAGGCTACGCCGCCGAGGATTTAATCGGGAAAAGCTCTGTGCGGTATCTGAATATCAATAATCTTGAAGACGCCGAAAACGTCATGATTATCAGCGAGCAGACACTCGCGAAAGGCCTGCCGTACGAGACGACCTACAGGATTACTGTTCCCGACGGCACCGAGAAGGTTATCTGGGAGCGCAGCCGCGTGATTGAGACCAAAACAGACGGCACGCCGCACTTGGTTGAAGGGTACTACTGCGACATCACCGAACAGCGATTGCTCGAGTCCGCACAAGCCGCAAGCCGCGCCAAGTCGGAGTTTTTGGCGATAATGAGCCATGAAATTCGCACCCCGATGAATAGCGTGTTAGGATTTGCCGAGCTTGCGATTGACCGCGCAATTGATTATCAAGTCAAGGATTACCTCGGCAAAATCAACGACAGTGCAAAATGGTTGCTCCGAATAATCAACGATATTCTTGACATATCCAAAATCGAGGCGGGCAAGATGACTTTCGATAATGCGCCGTTTGAGTTACATGAAGTCGTCTCGCGGTGTCAGTCGGTGATACTTCCGGCGGCTAAGGAAAAGGGATTGGACTTGCGGCTCTATGCAGAACCGATTGCGGGGCGGAAACTTATCGGGGACTCGGTACGGCTCTATCAAGCCTTGATGAATCTGTTGTCGAACGCGGTGAAATTCACCGACATGGGTTCGGTAAAGCTATCGGCGGTGGTCAAGACAATCAAGACCGACGAGCAGGGCGACACTAAGGCTATTGTCTATTTTGAAGTATGCGACAACGGCATAGGTATGAACAGTAAGCAGATTGAGCGGATTTTCGAGCCGTTCATGCAGGCGGACTCGGGGACGACCCGCAACTACGGCGGCACGGGCTTAGGCTTGTCGATTACCGCGAATTTGGTTGAACTCATGGGCGGCAAGCTGAACGTCGTGAGTGAGCCGGGCGCGGGCAGCCTGTTCAGCTTTGAACTTGATTTTGATACCATTGCCAATGCCGCAACCGAGTCTGAATCCCATGCTCCCGAAAAGTCAAAGGCGAACAAGATTCAAAAGCCGAATTTTCACCAAGAATTAGTGCTGATTTGCGACGATAATTTCATGAACCGTGAGCTTATATGCGAGCATTTGGCGCGTGTGGGGCTACAGTCGGTCGAGACCGAGAACGGCAAGGAAGCCCTCGAGGCGGTCATTACACGCATGGAAAACGGCGAAAAGCCGTTCGACCTAATCTTCATGGACATGTTCATGCCTGTAATGGACGGCATGGAGGCGGCGTCGCGGATTACCCAGTTGGGCGTAGGCACGCCGATAGTCGCCATGACTGCAAACGTCATGTCGGGCGAGTTGGAGAAGTACCGCAAAAATAATATGCCGAACTGCCTTGGAAAGCCGTTCACGGCGCAGGAATTGTGGCTGATACTCTTGAAGTACCTAACTCCAATTAGCATGGGCGACGACGACGAGGCCGAGCGACTTCGGCAAAAGGCGGAAATCCTTGAGAAACTGCGGATTGCGTTCGCCAAGAACAACCGCGGGACTTACGATGAACTCGTGGCCGCTATTGACGGCAAAAGCTTCACCCTCGCCCACCGATTGGCGCATACTCTCAAAGGCAACGCAGGGCAGATTGCCGAGCCCGAACTGCAAAACGCGGCAATGGAAGTTGAACGATTATTGAAGTTGCACGAATTGCCGCCGATTGAGAAAATGAGTGAACTCAAAACCGCGTTCGATGAGGTACACAAAGGCTTAGAGCCGCTGTTGCAGTCGGCATTGACACAGCAAGAAAATATTCGGCCGCTATCCAAGTCCGAGACTGCCGAGCTGTTCGCCGAGTTAGAGCCGTTGCTGTTGAATATTAACCCCGACAGCTTTAATCTTGTCGAGCGACTACGGGCTGTTCCGGGCGCGGACGTGCTGATTACGCGGGTTGAGAACTACGAATTTAAGGAAGCCGTTGACGAGCTAAATAAGCTTAAAGGGGATTACGTATGACAAATAATATTGAATCCGCAAGAAAACGCGCCGTCTTGATTGTGGACGACGAGAACTCGAATATTATCGCGCTTAATTCAATACTCAGCGGCGAGTATACTACATATGCGGCGAAAAGCGGCGCGGCGGCGATTGCGGCGGCAGAGAAATACGCGCCGGACGTGATTCTGCTCGACATAATCATGCCCGACATGGACGGCTATGAAGTTATCACCGTGTTAAAAAGCACCGAATTGACGAAAGACATACCCGTGATTTTCATCACCGGCCTGCGTAATTCCGAGGACGAGGAAAAGGGGTTGTCGCTCGGGGCCGCGGATTACATCAGCAAGCCGTTTTCGTCGGCGATTGTTAAACTTAGACTGCGTAATCAGATTATGATATTGGAGCAACTGCGGATAATTGAACGACTGAGCATGACCGACCGCCTTACCGAATTGCCCAATCGGCGGTTTTTCGAGACACAGATGAATTCGGAATGGCGGCGCGCCAAGCGTGAGAAGATACCGATAAGTGTGTTGATGATTGACGTGGATAATTTCAAGCATTACAACGATACCTACGGGCATCAGCAGGGCGACGTCGCGCTTTGCACCGTTGCGGAAGTCTTTCGGCAGGTGCTGAAACGGTCGGGGGATTTTGCGGCGAGATGGGGCGGCGAGGAGTTTGTGGTGCTGTTGCCGAATACTGACCTACAGGGCGCGAAAGGCGTCGCGGAGCAGTTGCGGGCGCAGGTCGAGGAGGTTCCAATCCGACAAATCTGCAACCCCGACCAACCGCCCACAAGAATTACCATAAGCATAGGTGTAAACGCGGCCGATACAAAAGAGCAAGGCGAAACGACCGTATACGAACTTATCGGCGGAGCGGATAAGGCACTTTATAGTGCGAAAAACGCGGGGAGGAACTGCGTTTCAAGTAATAGTGAATAAGGAATAATGAATAATTGAGGTGTCGCTCCGCGACGGATTTCCGATTGAATAGCTGACAACTCGTATACCGATTTTTCGCGATATTTAGTTTAATTATCGTGAAAAGATTGCATACGAGTTGTAAGCTATTCAATCGGAAAACCGTCGCGGAGCGACCTCCACAATTATTCATTATTCACTATTCATTATTCATTATTTCTTGCTCGGAGAGCAAGAAATAGAATGGGGCGTTCCAATATATAGTTATCTCGTTCGACGAGAAACTTTCGTGGTGGTCGATGAAGCACTTCATGGGGGGTTGGTTGGCGCAGTGGCTGTGCAGAATCGGCTCGAAGCTTGTGTTGCCGCACGGCCCGCCCGACACCATACCGGGTACAGCCTCACCCACCGCCACCGACGGGCGATGGTGCGGGTGTTTGAGCGGGTTTGCGCCGAATCCGCTGACGTAGCACTTGCCGAGCGGGTTCTTGCCCAGCAGATAATTCAGGTGTTCGGCCGCGTATTCACGGTATTTATTTGCACTATTTGCAATGTCGGCAAATTGCTCGGCGAGTAGCAAGGTCATGGCGTTGTTGCCGATGTCGCCGTTGCTACCCCACCTATAGTCAACGCCGAGCGAGACCCCGTACGGGTCGGCATTGCAGGCCGTAATAATCTCGCCCGCCCTGTCTAAAAGGGTCTTTTTCATGCGGGCGGCGATTGCGGAATCGGCTTTGGCACTCCGCAAATAGGCAAGAATCCCGAAAGTCCCCGACTCTTTCCAGTGTACACCCGCGCTAATCTCTGCGGTCTTGATATAATCGTGGTACTTCTGTTCCCCCGTAGCCCCAAACAACTCGCACGCCGCCCAGAAGTATTTGCTCTTGATGCTCGTGTTGCCGTACGGGCCTGTTGTGACGGTGGGCGGGTTCTTGAAGCCGCTGTTTGATTCGGCGAAGTGCAAGTTTTTCATGCACCAATCCCACGCCGAGGTTGCCGATGTGAGCAATTTTTGAGAATACTGCGGGTAAAAGCGCGCCGCCAAAGCCATAGACGCGGCGAAATCGGCCGTTGCCTCGGCTGAAATCGGGCAGATTACCAACTCGTCATGCTCGTCATGGGGCATTTCGTTCAGCGGGTTGAAATTGCGGCAACTGACCTTGTGATAGATGCCGCCGCTGACCTCGTCCTGCATTTTCAGCATCCACTCGACCTCGAACCATACTACGTCGAGGAGGTCGGGGTTATTCGCAAGCAGTAACTGCGCGACTGTCGCCGCCGACGGGACTATGTACCGCCCGTAATCGCCCGCATCGTGCCAGCCCCCCGCAACGTCTTTCGTCACGCCGGTTTTCGCGCCGTTTTCGTCGATTACAAAGCCGATTGAGGTATGGCAGGGCGGGTGCGACCACGGCCCCGCGTCAACTGCAACGCCGCATTTTTGGTACTCGTAAAAATCCAACAAGGCGCGGCGGAGTTCGGCGTAGGGGGTGGGGGTGATTTTGAATTGCGGCGATTCGCACGACTGCGGCGGTTGCGGCGATTGCGCCGATTCGCACGACCGCGCCGATTGCGGTGATTCGCACGACTGCGGCGATTGCGGCGACTGTGCCGATTCGGGCGACTGCGCCGTTTCGGGCGACTGCGGCGATTCGCACGACTGCGGCGACTGCGCCAATTCGCACGACTGCGGCGATTGCGCCGACTGTGCCGATTCGCCCGACTTCGCCACCAGCACATACTCGCCTTGCCGCGTTAAAGCGGTAAAGTCGGCAATCCTCACCCACTCCCGCGAACCCTCCGAGTAGACTTTTTCGGAGGCTTTGCCATTGAAAACAACTGCGTTTTCAACAGTGCAGACAATTGAAAACTCGCTTGCATCTACAGGCAAGACCGCCTTCTTAACGGCGTTCGGGGCGTAGCCGAGTTGGTTTAGATGGATTGTTTGGGTGTGTTTCATAAGTTTTATGTACCTTTATTGTTTTTATCAATTGTATCATAGGTTTTTGGAAATTGCAAGGGGTATTTTTATTTTTTCTTTGGGCGCGGCTACGCCGCGCAATCGGTGCGGCTTACGCCGCACAATGGGGGCTTCGCCCCCGCTCCCCCTTATAATGGGGGCAAAACCCAAACCCCATGTCCCTTAATGGGGGCTTTGCCCCCAAACCCCCACCTACTTTTTGCTTGTGCAAAAAGTAGGCAAAAACACCCTCGCTCACGCGCCGCGAGTGGC